>CAVFMZ010000099.1:0-9932 GCA_963623675.1 Firmicutes bacterium CAG:176
CAATTATTTGATCATCTGGAACATTCAAAGTTTCGCAGCAGTTTTCATCTAAAACAGCGGGACATTGATTATATAAACGAAAAAGGCATGGATACAATCAGGGCTCATGCCAGGGATTTTATAGAAAAAAGGGAGGCACCTGCATACATTCCAAATGATGGGAAACAGACACCGATGAAAGGGCACCATGTACCTGGGGACACATGCAAAAGTGCAGTCTGGGAGCACTCCTTGGAGTGACAATAGTACCAGCTGGGCGAGATACAAATCCTGCATCACTATTGGGTTACGGGGCCTTTAGCAAACCCTAATCCCTTTAAAGTCGGGGTAATTGACGTAAAAAATAACTGATTTCGTTACGAACAGAAAGAACTTAAAAAAAATTTGACATTGCTAACTGATGGTGATATCCTACTAAAGAAAAGTTTCAGTGCTGATTTGTACATATTTATACGAATCAGAGAATAGAGAACCATGTGAAATTCATGGACGGGACCGCCACTGTAAGTGACTTGGATATATCCGTCGGCGAAAGCCGGTCATTGGTAAACATACTGAGAAGGCAGGGTATATTCAGCGCGAAAGCGCAAGGTTGCAAGCCAGTAGAACTGCTGAAATTAAAAGAAGCTTTCTATACGCGGATTGCCGTATAGGATTATTTTGTTGTGGAAAATCGGCTACAGCATATGCATATTTGCATAGGCTGTATTTTTTTTGCAAGTATATAGAAGGAATGCTAATGAAAAAATATGTAATCAGTCGGATTCTGTTTGTGATACCAATTATGTTTGTTTTATCAATATTTACGTTTATGCTTACATATCTTTCGCCTTCCGATCCGATTTCACTGTACTATTCCAGTATGGGAATCAAGGCTGACCGTATGGAGATTGAAGCGGAAAAAGAAGCAGAGGGACTTAATGATCCTTTTTTTGTGCAATATGGACGCTGGCTGAATAAGACTCTGCATGGTGATCTGGGTACTTCTTATAAGTATAAAACATCTGTGTGGTCGGAAATGAAAAAGCGACTTCCGAACACGTTGATTCTTACAGCAGCAACAATTATCCTTACAATTTTCACAGCGGTGCCGCTTGGGATTCTCTGCGCAGCCTATCAGAACAAATGGCTGGATTATTTGTTGCGATTTATCTCATTTTTTGGAGTATCTATGCCGAGTTTCTGGGTTGGTACGCTTCTTATGTATCTTTTTGGTGTAAAACTACACTGGCTGCCTGTTTTGGGATCTGGGGATCTGAAGCATCTGGTACTGCCTACGGTGACTCTAACTTTCTGGCTGACTTCTTTATATATTCGAAGGTTAAGAGGGAGCGCTCTGGAAGAGATGAATAAGGATTATATGATTGGAGGCCTGGCGAAAGGACTGTCAAGGTGGAATATTATCTGGACACAGGTTCTGCCGAACTCTCTCCTGTCTGTTATTACCATGTTTGGAATGTCCATAGGTGCTTTGCTGGGCGGTGCAACCATCGTTGAATCGATTTTTGAATGGCGTGGAATCGGAAAAATGGCGGTAGATGCGATTGCAGTTCAGGACTTTCCTATTATACAGGGCTATGTTTTATGGATGGCACTTATTTATGTTTCTGTTAATCTGTTGGTTGATTTGAGCTATCAGTTTTTAGATCCACGAATCAGGCTGGGAGGGCAGAAAATATGAGAAGTTCTATCAGAAGAACTCTCCACAATTATCAGTTTATGACGATGGCAGTGCTGGCTGTCATCCTGATCTTGGTACCCATATTTGCACCCTATATAGCTCCTCATGATCCGCTTGCCACGGATTATTCCAATTCATTGGTATCCGGAAGTCGAGAATATCCATTTGGAACAGATCAGATTGGACGATGCATTCTCTCAAGACTGATTTGGGGCGGCAGAACCTCTTTATTGATTGTATTTTGGGTTATTCTTATTATGGCATTTGTCGGAATCACCCTTGGGGTTATTTCCGGTTTTCTGGGTGGATGGGTGGATATGCTGATCACCAGATTTACCGATATTGTAATGGCTGTTCCTTCTACAATTTTTGTCATTGCGCTGGTTACCGTTCTGGGTGCAAGTTTAAAGCACACGATTCTGGCGATGTCCCTGATCGGATGGACGGAATATTGTCGAGTAACGAGAGCGTTGGTATTGTCTTTAAAACAGAATAAATATGTGGAAATGGCCAGGCTCGGGGGAATGTCTATCGGTCAGGTTATAGTAAATATGATCATTCCTAATATTATGCCGTATCTGCTGGTCAATCTCACGCAGGATATTGGTAGTACACTTTTGACATTAAGTGGCTTATCTTTACTGGGACTATCTTCTCAGCCTCCAACACCAGAATGGGGCTTTATGCTGAGCGAGGGGAAAAAATATATTCAATCTGCGCCTTGGCTGATTCTCTATCCGGGGCTGATTATTGTTCTACATGTGATTGTGTTTAATCTTTTAGGCGACAGTCTTAGAGATATATTGGATCCCAGATATGAGATCCGAAAAAAAGAAAAGGAGAAAAAATGATAATGAAAAAAATTGCAAAGAAAAGTATTCTGAGTCTTTCGCTTGCTGCGGCCATGTCAGCTTCTCTACTGGCCGGCTGCGGATCCTCGACTACTACGGAAACAAGTTCTACAACAGATGAGACTGCTACTGAAACAAGTACATCAGAGACAACTTCTACAAGTAAACATATAAATGCTGCTCTGTACTGGTTCGGAACAAGTCTTGATCCGGCTACTGAGTGGGACGGTTGGACGACCTGTCGTGCTGGTATCACAGAGACCCTTGTTACTGTAGATGAAAATTATGAGCTTCAGCCTCTTCTGGCAGATACCTGGGAGCAGACTGACGACAGTACATGGGTTTTCCATATTCGCGATGGAGTAACGTTCCAGGATGGAACCGCTGTAGATGGCGTTGCTGTAAAGGCATCTCTGGAGCGTGCCATGGAAGTACAGGATAGAGCAAAGACTGCCGCGAAGATCGACTCCATTGAAGCTGATGGACAGAATGTTACTATTAAGACTACAGAGCCTTTTGGAGCATTTCTTGCAAACTTGTCAGAGCCGTTGTACTCTATTATAAAGGTTTCCGATGATCAGGATTACGCAAATAAACCCATTGCAACCGGCCCCTTCATGGTTACTGATTTTGCAGTAAATGATTATATTGAGACCGTACGCTACGATGGATACTGGGGTGGAGTTTCTGATGTGGAATCCATATCTATTAAATGCATCGAAGATGATAGTTCCAGAGGCCTTGCATTGCAGTCTGGGGAAGAAGACGTAGTGCAGAGAGTCGCAAATACAGACCTTGCAACATTTCAGAATGATGCGGATTATCAGGTATTTGACACCACAGGTGCTCGTGAGCGTTTACTGCTTATGAACTTTAAGAATGAATTACTGGCAGATTCTTCTGTAAGAAAAGCTATTTCTGAAGCAATTGATTATGAATCTCTCGTGAGTGTACTCGGCGATGGTGTTTCCATGGCAGGAGCTCCTTATCCGGCATCTTCACCTTATGGATACGATGAACTGGACAAGCAGTCCTACAATGCGGATGATGCAAATAAGCTGTTGGCAGAGGATGGTTTTTCAGATTCTGATAATGATGGCATTTTGGATAAGGATGGTAAGACACTCAGTTTTACATTAACCTATGCTGACAGCGGTTATACAACCATGCTTGAGGCAGTTCAGTCTATGGTTAAGGAGTGCGGTATCGACTTCCAGCTGAATCTGGTAGAGGATATCGATGAAGCAGAAAGCAAAGGCGATTTCGATATCTTATGCACTAACTGGCAGTGTCTGTCCACCGGTGATCCTCAGTGGTTCCTGGATTCTCTGTACAAGACAGATGCACCAAACAATGTTATGGGTTACAGCAATGCGGATCTTGATGCTATCTGTAATGAACTGACTATTACATTTGATACGGAAAGCAGAGAAAAGCTGACTATTGAAGCAGAAAAGATTCTCCTTGAAGATACAGCCAGCATCTGGCTTGTAGGCGAGAACAACTTCGTAGTTGCAAATACAAAGATTGCCAATGTAACACCATATCCAATTGATTATTACTTTGTTGATAACAGATTGACGATTAATTAATAGTTTCTCTGTCATATAACGAATGATATATACCGGGGGCATGAGGCTCCCGGTATATTAAATGGGAGTTGAATATGAAAATTCTGGAACTGGAGCATGTGTCTGTCACATATGACCATGAGAAAAATGCTGTGGATGATGTCTCTCTGACAGTGGAAGAGGGACAGATCATAGGTATTGTGGGAGAAAGTGGGAGCGGAAAATCTACCCTTTTGCATGCAATTATCAATCTTTTACCTTCTGGTGCTGTTCAACATGGAAGCCTGAAGTTTTTGGGGAAAGAAGTACAGTCATTGAGTGGAGAAAATCTGAAAAATTTAAGAGGCAGCAGTGTTTCGATGATTTTTCAGGATACAGGTCGTTATATGAATCCCATCTCCCGGGTCGGAAAACAGTATACAAAATTTCTGCGTTGCCATAGAAACATGTCCCGTGAAGAGTGCCGCAACCTAGAGGAGGGAATGCTTCGAAAAGTACATCTGACGGATCCTAACCGCGTACTGAATGCCTATCCTTTTGAACTTTCCGGTGGTATGAAACAAAGAGTTGGAATATCCATGGCCATGAGTCTAAAACCAAAGCTTCTTTTAGCTGACGAGCCTACCAGTGCACTGGATGTGACAGTTCAGGAACAGGTTGTCTATGAAATGATGGAGCTGAGAAAAAATTATGGAACTTCCATTATTCTTGTCACACATAACATGGGCGTGGCAGCATATATGTCGGATTATATCGGTGTAATGCAGAATGGAAAGCTGGTGGAATGGGGAAGAACCGAAGATGTGATAAATAATCCCAGAGAGGAATATACGAAGTCTCTGCTGGATGCAATTATAGAACTGGATGATGAAAGGCTGCTGGAAAGATGAAAGATGAACCGATTCTGGAATTAAAACATGTAAGTAAAGTATTTAAGACGAGAACCGGGGACATGTCCGCCGTGCAGGACATGTCCTTTCAAGTCTATCCCGGAGAAAGCATTGGTATTGTAGGGGAAAGCGGCTGCGGTAAAAGTACACTTGCTCGGATGATGACACATCTTGAAAGCTGTACAGAAGGGAAAATTTTTCTCAACGGCCATAATATTACACAGATTAAAGGTAAGAAGATCAGCGAAATATACAGAGATGTACAGATGGTCTTTCAGGATCCCTATGCAGTGTTCAGTCCTCGTACCCTGATCGGAACATTTCTGGAAGATGGGCTTGTTTATCACGGGCTCATGAAACGGGAAGAAGCCTATGTGGAAGCAAAAAAGTTGCTTGCATTAGTGGAACTGCCTGAAGAATTTATGAATCGGATGCCTCACCAGCTGAGTGGAGGCCAACTACAGAGGATTGTCATTGCAAGAACTATATCTATCCGGCCGAAGCTGATCATCTTGGATGAAGCCACCAGTGCTCTGGATGTTTCTGTGCAGAATCAGATCTTGAAACTACTGATGAAACTTCGGAAGGAATACTATCTGACCTATATATTTATCGGTCACGACCTTGCCGTTGTGAGAAGTGTTACCAACAGGATCATGATAATGTATGCCGGACGGATAGTGGAGAGCATTAACAGCGAAGAACTGCAGAAGGTGGTGCATCCCTATGCGAGGCGCTTACTGGACTCGGTTTTCTCCCTCCATGACAGAGGTCATAAGGAACTTTCGCTGGACATGAACAGCATAGCAGAGCAAGGAAAGATAAATGCAGGGTGCGTCTATCAGAGATGTTGCCCGTATGCTTCGGAGCGTTGTTTTAGAGAATTGCCGCCGTTGAAGGAAATTTCAGGGAATCATATGGTGTACTGTTTTGAAACTGAAAATATTCTGAATCAAATTGGAAAAAACATTATATGAAGGAATCAGAACAGCTGTGAACTGGATTATAGCTCATGAACCTTACGGATTCGGGAGTATAGTAAGGAAAGACCTGATGACGCATGTTAATATCAAGGTGTTCATTGGATTTCCTGATTGCGCCACTGCGTATGGCACTTTACATGGAGTATAGCACACGAATCTACTCTATCTATATGAAGTATGTGTCTCCTGAAGATGTGATTGTTTATTCCATTGACGAGGTATTCATTGCTGTATCTTCCTATCTGGATACTTATGGTCTCACATCCAGGGAACTTGCCATGAAGATGATTCTGGACGTGTTGGAGACTACCGGCATTACCGCAACGGCAGGCATCGGCACGAATCTGTATCTTTGCAAGGTGGCCATGGATGTCATGGCAAAGCATATTCCTGCAGATAAGAATGGTGTCCGAATCGCAGAATTAAATGAGATGACCTACCGCAAAGAATTTTGCTGTCAAACTCCCGAGTAAGGTACAGTAAGTTTCTGCCTGTTTACAAACAGAAACAGATATGCTACAATACCGTACGCAACTGAAGATGAGGAGTATTGATGTGGGCGAAGCTCACGGGAAACCAGTGAGAATCTGGTACAGCTGCCTCTACTGTAAGAAGGGACGAAGGATAACAAAACCACTGCATACATGGGATGTGGGAAGGAAATCCCCAGGATGATCTTTGAGTCAGGAGACCGATCAATACTCCGGTTATTTATCAACCCTTGGGTAGAAGGAGAGGAATATGAAGAAGAAACAGGTAATGGCAGTGCTTCTGTCAATGGTGATGGCAATGTCTGTCACAGCATGCGGAGTAAGTTCTTCAGCAGATCAGCAGACAGAGACACAGGAAGCACAGGAAACGGAAGAGGCTGAGGAAACAGACGAGACTGTGCAGGCGGAAGAGGCAGAGGACGTACAGGATGAGGAAGAACCGGCAGCAGAAGCGAGCCAGTATCCGATTACCTATACAGAGAATCTTGATGGCAATGATTATGAGTTTACCATTGAAAAGTCTCCGGAAAAGGCAATTTCCATGTCACAGGCAACTACAGAGATGCTGTTGACCCTTGGACTTGCTGACAAAATGGCAGGAAGCGCATTCCTGGAAGAAGAGATTTATGAGCCGCTGGCAGATGAATATGCAAAAGTAAAGGTACTTTCTGACAAGTGGCCGTCTTATGAAGTATTTATGGCGGAAAATCCAGATTTCACAACCGGATGGGCAGTTCCGTTCACAAAGAGAGCTATCGAGGCATCTAAAATTGTAGAACAGAATATTCAGATCTATGTTCCGCAGTCTATGCTGCAGACAGATGCCACACTGGATACCTGCTTTGATGATATGTTGATGTACGGAAAGATTTTTGACGTACAGGACACTGCGGAGGCATATGTTGCTGAACAGAAGGAAAAACTTGCAGCAATTCAGGAAAAACTGAAAGATCTTCCGGAAAAGAGCGTTTTCGTATATGACTCAGAAGATGAGCAGCCGTATACCGTATATGAAGGATATACGACGAACCTGCTGAATCTGATCGGTGCGAAGAATATTCTGTCCGGTAAGGGCGTTGACAAAACATGGGATACTGCAAGCTGGGAAGAGATTGTAGCCGGAAATCCGGAATACATTATCATCTGCGATTATGGCGTAAGTGCCAGAAATACAGATGACTTTGATCAGAAAGTAGAAAAACTGAAATCAAATCCGGCTCTGGCTGATGTTGACGCGGTGAAAAATGATCACTTTATCCGTGTAAAACTTTCTGAGATTACTCCGGGTGTAAGAAGTGTAGATGCACTGGAGCGTCTTGCGGAGGAAATTCATGGTGTTACGATTGAATAAATCGGAAAGAAAGGATGGGGGAATGTCTCCCATCCTGCTTTTTTCTATATTGATTTTGCTGCTGGCAGCGGTGGTGATCGGTTCGCTTTTTTTTGGCTCGGTTGTACTGGATGCAGGCACAGTAATGGATATGATAAAGGCCGCTTTTGCAGGACAGCCTGTAGAGGATAAAAATACATGGAATCTGCTGATGCAGATTCGGCTTCCGAGAATTATTCTTACCGGTCTGGCCGGTATGGTTCTGAGTGTTGTCGGAATTCTGATGCAGACAATTACCAGAAATCCACTGGCAGAACCCTATGTGCTGGGCGTTTCATCCGGGGCGAGTGCCGGGGCAGTAGGGGCGATTGTACTTGGCTGGTGTTCCTTTGCAGGAAGCGGAAAAACATTTGCTGCTGCATTTTTGGGAAGCTTTCTTGCAATAGGAATTGTACTTTTTCTGCAGGGAAGAAGCACCAGTCCGGTTCGCCTGGTGCTGACCGGTATGGGTGTATCCTCTTTTTTTCAGGCAGCTACAACATTGATTGTATACTCTGCCAGCAATGAGGCACAGGCAAGGTCTGCCATGTTCTGGCTGGTGGGATCTTTTTCCGGCGCTGCCTGGAAAGATACAAAAGCGGTCATCTGGGCGCTGGTATTTCTTCTGATATTCTGCCTGCTGATTGGAAAAGAGTTGGATCTTTTGCTTTTGGGACAAGCAACAGCAGCACAGATGGGTCTGAATGTGCGCCGGCTTCAGTTCCTGGTAGTGGCAGTGTCATCAGCTGCGGTAGCAGTAGTGGTGTCTCAGTCCGGAGTAATTGGCTTTGTAGGGTTGATCGTGCCCCATGTTATGAGAAAATTCGCAGGGGTGCTCCATCGGAGATTAATACTGGCATCTGCCTTGGGAGGAGCTGCGTTTGTGGCGGCTGCGGATACCATAGCGAGAACTGTTTTTGCACCGAGGGAAGTGCCGATAGGTATTATGACTTCTTTCGTCGGAGCCCCCATTTTTATCATGATTATAAAGAGAGCATACCATGAAGATCGAGATTAAAGATTTGAGCTGTCAGATAGGAAAGAAAACGCTTCTGAAACACATTCATATGACATTTTCCGGAAATCAGCTGGTCGGTGTGATTGGACCGAATGGATGTGGAAAAACTACGCTTCTAAAACATATTTACAGGGAACTGCCGTCAAAAGGCCATATTTTCCTGAATGAGAAAGATATTTCTGACTATAACCGCCGGGAATTTGCCCGCACGGTGGCGGTGATGTCCCAGCATTCTGCACAGGCAGATGACGGCCTTTCGGTGGGAGAGATTGTTCGGATGGGCAGATATCCGTATAAAGGAATTCTGGAAGAATACAATGAAGATGACAATCAGATCGTGGAAAAAGCCCTGGAAGTGACCGGCCTTACGGAGTTTCGTAACCGGAGACTCGGAACCATGAGCGGTGGTGAAATTCAGCGTGCCATGATTGCCAGATGCTTTGTGCAGCAGCCGGGAGTCATTATACTGGATGAACCAACGAATCATCTGGATGTGAAATACAAGCTGGAATTGATGAGGTTTTTGAAACAATTCCAGGGACTGGTAATCCTGACGATTCATGATCTGAATCTTGCAGCAGGTTATTGCGACCGGTTGTATGTAATGAAAGATGGAGAAGTGGCAGGATATGGAGAGCCGGAAGAGGTTCTGGAAGAACAGCTGTTGGAAGAAGTATTTGAGGTAAAATTCCAGGTAATGAAGAATAACGGGAAGTTATTGCTGAATATTTAAAAAGTCTGCGCAGGAGCATTGTTTCCTGCGTTTTTTATAGCTTTCTTGAAAACTGTATGTTATAATTCCGTCTTTGACAGTTGAGAAAAAATAAAATCGCTGTATCCCCCGTATTTACTGGGCTACAGCGATTTTTGCCGTTGTCACGAACATATTGCGTCCTGGAAGGTGAGCTTTGGTGGGAACGATTGCAAACTGCAAAAATGTTCTCATTTACCTTGCAATAATATGAAATAACAAATATAATAAGCAAGAAAGTAAGCAAGAAAATAAGCAAGATAGGAGAGACTTATGGATAAGTATATTCCCCCATTTACAATTTCCAATAAAATGTTGGAGTACGTA
>CAVFMZ010000100.1:0-2058 GCA_963623675.1 Firmicutes bacterium CAG:176
AGAAACTTTATCAGGTGATCAAGAGTGTGGAATAAGATTGAGAAATATTACTGGACGGTGTCTTATCTGAAGAAAAGCCAGATAAAATTCCTGGTGAAGAACCGTCTGGAGAGAAAACAAAAGGCAGTGACGAAGGCAAGTGCTCCGGCACTGGGAACATTGCCGCTCTGGATGGATCGCCTCGATGCCCACCCGGATTATGAAAAACGGTTTGACCGGGAAGAAATTATGAACGGGACAGTGACCTTGCTTCATGAGAGCGGCACGCCGGGCGGACACAACTGGGCGAATCCGGATAAGAGCCATCTGTGGAACTTTAATCTGCAGTATCTGGAGTTTCTGATCCCGCTGGCAGCAGCTTACCGGGAGACCGGAGACCAGAAATACTATGAAAAATTTCGGAACTATTGTCTCCTTTGGATAGAAGATAATCAGGATGGAACCGGGGATGGATGGCATCCCTATACCATTTCACTGCGGCTCACCAATCTGTGGATCTGTATGGACGGATTTGGCGAGGTATTCCGGAAAGATGCGGAATTTGCTCAGAAACTGGGAGACAGCATGTATGCCCAGTACCTGCATTTGCAGAAGAAGCTGGAGCTGCATCTTCTGGGCAATCATTATCTGGAAAATCTGAAGGCAGTGATGCTGGGCGCTTTGTATTTTAAAGAGCCGGGCGTCTACGATGATTATAAGAGCCGTCTGCGGGAGGAACTGGAAGAGCAGATCCTGCCCGATGGCATGCATTATGAGCGAAGCCCCATGTATCATAAGATTGTACTGGAAGATCTCATGCGGGCGGTAAAAGGCGTGGAGAGAGCAGACCGACTTTTCTACGAAGAACTCTGTAAAAAGATTAAGAAAATGGCGGATGTCATGTATTCGCTGGAAGATGGTATGGGACAGACGCCGCTGTTCAATGATTCCGGAGATAATGTGGCGCGTTCTATGATAAGCCTTCTGGCAGCACTCCGGGAAGAATTTGGCATCACGCCGGATTACAAAGCATCTTTCCCGGATGCCGGATATTATTGCCTGCGAAGTGGAGATGTGAAGATTCTCATGGATGCAGGTGCCATCGCACCGGATTATATGCCGGGGCACGGACACTGTGATGGATTGAGTTTTGAACTGTCCAGACAGGGACATCCGGTCTTTGTCAATTCCGGTACAGGCATGTATCAGGGAACATTGCGGGGATATTTCCGAAGTACTGCCGCTCATAATACGGTGATGATCGACGGTGAGGAACAGTCCGAGTGTTGGGGCGAACACCGGGTAGCCAGACGGATTTCGAAAGTGACCGGTTCCGCAGACAGCAAGGAACTGCGGGGGGCGCTGACCACTGCATCCGGCAGAAAACAGGGACGCTGTATCCGGGCCGAAGGCAGCAGTATCGAGATCTGGGACCAGGTAGATGGACATGCAGATGCGTATTTCCATCTGGCACCGGATTATCATTATGAAGAAGCGGAAAATTCCGTGCTGGTAAAAGAAAAAGACGATACGCTGGTCTGTCGGATCATTCCGGGAAAACAGGATCAGATTCATATCTGCCGGGAAGGAACCATCTGTTCCTATGCACCGGAATTTGGAAAAACAGAACAGATACAGGTGCTTGCGCTTGCCTGGGAGGGCGATGGAAGTGAGCACATGATACAGATCATATTCGAAAGAGAAAAGGAGAAGCATCATGATTAATGTAGTAGGACTTGGTTATATTGGCCTGCCCACCGCGCTGATGTTTGCGGCACATGGGGTAGAGGTCGTAGGAACGGATTACAATAAGGAACTGGTAGATACTCTGAATGAAGGAAAAACCACCTTCGAGGAGGACGGCCTTGACGAACTTTTTCAGGAGGCCGTGAGCAAAGGCATCTGTTTTTCTCATGAGTATCAGAGCACGGATATGTATATTGTGGCAGTGCCGACCCCTTATGACAAGGCAAGCAAGAAAGTGGATGCAAGCTACGTGGTAAAGGCAGTACAGAATGTGATGAGTGTCTGCCCGAAGGGAGCAACGGTGGTCATTGAATCTACCGTATCTCCGGGAAC
>CAVFMZ010000100.1:2323-9904 GCA_963623675.1 Firmicutes bacterium CAG:176
ATTAATATTGCATTTGCCAACGAGCTGGCAAAGATCTGCCGCTCCGACAATATGGATGTGTATGAGATCATCCGCATTGCCAACAAGCATCCCCGTGTCAACATTCTGACCCCGGGACCGGGCGTTGGCGGACACTGCATTTCCGTCGATCCGTGGTTCCTGGTAGGCGATTATCCGGGACTTGCCAACATCATTCTGGCAGCCAGAAAGATCAACGACGGTATGCCGGACTTCGTGCTGGAGCGGATTCATGACATTATGAAAGAAAATAACATGACCGACGTGGGACGGGTAGGGCTCTACGGTCTGACCTATAAGGAAAATGTGGACGATACGAGAGAGAGTCCGACTCTGCAGATGCTGGAGAGCATGGAACGCCATCTCTGCGGCGGTCAGATCAAGGTCTATGACCCGTATGTGAAGAAAGATCTGGTGCCGAATCAGTATCATGATCTGGACAGCTTCCTTGCAGATGTGGATTTCGTGGTACTTCTGGTAGGTCATGATGAGATTAAGGAAAATATGGACAAACTGAAAGGAAAAGTAGTGCTGGATACCAGACATATCTGTTTCCTGGATGGTACTTACCGGTTATAGAGAAGAGAATGGAGAAACACAGTATATGAAGCAGTTATTTCTGAATGTAAAAGACGGAAGCATGAAGCTGATCGACCAGCCCATGCCGACAGTAAAAGAAAATATGGCTCTGGTGGAGACTCTGTATACGGTAGTCAGTGCCGGTACGGAGAGAGGACTTGCTTCCTTTGGCGGCAAGAATCTGATCCAGAAGGCGCTGGAGCGTCCGGATCAGGTGAAGAAAGTACTGGAAAAGCTTTCTACGGACGGGGTTGTGACCACCATCGAGAGTGCATTTAACAAGCTGGCAGAGCCTATGCCTATGGGATATTCCGGAGTAGGCCGTGTCATTTCCTGCGGAAAAGGGGTAACGGAAGTACAGGCCGGAGATCTGGTGGCCATGGTAGGTACCGCTTATCACTGTGAGATCAACCGGGTGAGCAGAACCATGCTCACAAAGATTCCGGAAGAATTACAGGATTATCGTCAGGCAGCGTTCTGTGCCCTGGGCGGTATCGCGTTGGAAGGAATTCATCAGGCAGAGGTTGTTCCGGGAGAGACGGTCGCAGTCATCGGTCTGGGACTCTTGGGACATATTGTGAGCCGTATTTTAAATGCGTATGGATGCGATGTCATTGGATATGACGTGGTAGATAAGACCATGCCGGGCACGAACCTGAAAGCGTTTATTAATTCTGAGGATGACAGTGCTGTCGATATGACCAAGGCACTGACCAGAGGACGCGGCGTAGATAAGATTATTATCACTGCTGCAGCCAACACCAACGCGCCTATGGATCTGGCGGCAGCCATTGCCCGTGACCGCGGTATTATCTGTATGATCGGTGTAACCCAGATGAACATCGACAGACGTCCGTACTATGAGAGAGAGCTTTCTTTCCGTATTGCCCGTTCCTACGGAGCAGGACGTTATGATGCCACTTATGAGCAGAAGGGAATCGACTATCCCATCGGATATGTGCGCTTCACGGAAGGCCGCAACATTGAGGAATTTGTCCGCCTGCTGGCTCAGGGCAGAATCAGTCTGGCAGACATTATTACCCATGAGATTCCGTTTGCCCAGGCAGCAGATGCTTATGAGATGATCACGAAGAATCCGAAGCATGAGCGTTATATCGGCGTGCTTCTGAAATATGACGAAGAAAATAAAGAGAAATGGAATAGCACCATTCATAATCCGGAAGCAAAGAAAGCTGTATCCGGTGATAAGATCCGTCTGGGACTCATAGGTGCAGGCAACTTTGTACGCAGCACCATGCTTCCGATTATGAAAGAAACCGGACTTTTTGAGTTCTGCGGACTGGCTACCACCGGCGGTGTGGGCGGTGCACAGGCCAACAGCGGAACCCCATTTGCCTATACTACTAATGATTATAAAGAACTGCTGGCAGATTCGAACATTGATCTGATCGCAGTTTCCACCCAGCATAACAGCCATGCAAAATTCGTCATTGAGGCATTGAATGCAGGCAAGCATGTCTACTGCGAGAAACCGCTCTGCCTGACACTGGATGAACTGGAAGCAATCAAGACAGCTTATGAGAAATCCGAGGGCGAGCTGTTTGTGGGTCTGAACCGGCGCCACGCACCGCTGATTCAGCAGATGAAAAAAGATCTGAAGACCGACCAGATTCCGGCAGTCTATGACTTTATCGGAAATGTGGGATTTATTCCGAAGGATCACTGGGTACATGATGAGGCAGCAGGCGGCGGCAGAATTCTTGGCGAGGCATGCCATTTCGTGGATCTAATTCAGTATCTGGATGGCAGCGAGCTGACCGACATGAATGTGACAGCAGCTTCCAACAATGCGTATCCCATGAATGATAATGTGTTGATTACTCTCCGGTTTGCATCCGGAGCAGTCGGAAACATTGTGTATTCTTCCATGGGTTCCAAAAAGTATCCGAAGGAGCAGCTGCGCGTATTATCCAATGGTTCTGTTTATGAGATGGACAACTTTATCCGTCTGAAGAAATACGGAAGCACCAAGACCGCTACTCATAAGCTGAAACAGGACAAAGGCATCAAGGCAGAGTATGAGTATATTTGTCAGGTGCTGAAGGGCAATGAGAAGAATACCGTGATCCAGGATGCATTCCGCGGACAGGAACTTCTGATCAAAGCCATGAGCAAGGTGAAGACTGATGAGAACGCTGGTTTATGATGTAGCGGCAGACAGCGGCGGAGCAGCAACGGTTCTTCAGAGTTTTTATGAAGAATTCAAGCGGGACACAGAGAATGAATATATTTTCGTGCTCAGTGTCTATGAACTTCCGGAGACCGGGAATATCAAAGTGCTGAATTTTCCGGAAGTGAAGAAGAGCATGCTGCACCGGCTGTATTTTGACCAGTTTGTGGCCCATAAGCTGGTAAAGAAATATAAAGCTGACCGGGTGTTGTCCCTGCAGAATATTGAGCTTCCCCATGCGGGAGTGCCGCAGATTGTGTATGAACACAATGCGCTTCCATTTTCGGAATATAAGTTTAAACCTCAGGAGGCATTTCGCCCCTGGTACAGCCAGCAGATTCTTGGACGGATGATGAAGAAATCCATCCGCAGAGCAGAAAAAGTGCTGGTGCAGACCAACTGGATGAAGGAAGAGATCGTGCGTCAGTGTGGCATTCCTTCTGACCGGGTGGAAGTGAAATTCCCGCCGGTGGAGATGCTGAAAACGCATCCGTGGAAGATGGATGAGACCTGTCCTACGTTTTTCTATCCGGCAGGTCCGCCCGCTTATAAGAATCACAGGACATTCTTAAAAGCCTGCGAGCTGTTAAAAGAGCAGGGTATGGAAGATTACCGGGTCATCTGGACCGTAACCGGAGAAGAAAATGAAGGCATGAAGAAGCTGAAAGCGAAGGCGGAAGAAAAGAAGCTTCCGATTCAGTTCACCGGCCCTGTGCCGAGAACACAGCTCTTTGAACAGTATGCGTCTTCGGTGCTGGTATTTCCGTCGTATATTGAGACCATCGGACTGCCGCTTCTGGAGGCGAGATTCGTCGGCGCGCCGATTCTGGCGGCAGACTGTCTGTATGCGAGAGACGGTGTAGGAGATTATGAGAAAGCAGAATTCTTTGCGCCAATGGATGCAGAAAAATTGCGGCAGCTGCTTATGAAATGGATGAGAAAGTAGAGAAAATAAATGGATATTGGATGGAATAGGGAAAAAACAGAGAAGGCATTTGTTCTATTTGGAAAGGTCATGCTGGCAGCAATACTTGTTTTAAATACATGGCTGACGTATAAATGCTATTTTAATTTCCTTAGGTCAGATGATTCATCAGAACTTGTAATGTCAAGATTGTTAGCCCGGGAAGGTGGAATTTTATCCAGTCACTGGCATTATTCTACAGAACTGGAAGTTTTAAATACACAGCTGGTGTATGCATTGCTGTTTCATTTTACTTCGAATTTTAAATTTGTCCGGATTGCGGGACAGATTATTTTGACACTGTTATTTTTGGGAAGCTATTATTTTTGCCTGTGTAGTATGGATTCTCAAAAAGCGGCTAATCGTTTCTGGAAGACTGCGTTTTTAACAATCGTGCCAATCAGTTCTGCCTGGATTTTTCTGATTATGAAAGCGTATTATATTCCGATTGTCGGAATTGGATTTATTGCATTGGGACTTGCATGTCAGGCACAAAAAGAAGGACTCAGTCAAAAAAGAAAGGTGCTGTTGTTTGTACTTGGCAGTGTACTCGCTTTTGTAAGCTGTCTGGAGGGATTACGCCATATTCAGCTGGCATATCTGCCTCTTATTGTTGGTTTTCTGTGGATCTGGTGGAATGAAAGAGAAAACAATGAATGGAAAGACAGTATTTTCCGCCTGCCACGCGGCCTTCTGTTTAGTGTGGGATGGTTATGTTTTGCGCTCGCCGGGTATTTGGTAAATACAGGAATCTTAAGTAAAATTTATCATTATGATATGCAGAAGAAAACATTTTTCCCTGCTGAAATTTCATTGGAAACTTTTCAGAATGTGTTGAATGCATTTCTGAATGTAACCGGATATGAAGGAGAATATGAACTGGTTTCATTTGGTGGAATCTGTAATGCGCTGGCGGTGGTTTTTTCGTTGGCGATTATTTACTGCCTGTGGAAAGTAGTGCAGAATATGAGAACAATGTCACTGCAGATGCAGCTGGTTTCGGCTTATGCGCTGTTATCTTTTGGCATTGGAATGTTTATTTATCTTCTGGTAGACCGTGTAGAAGCAAGATGGATCATGTCTGGAAGCGTAGCATTATTTTTATTGCTGCTATTACTGGAGAATCTGCCCTGGAGAAAAGGTTATACTCTTTTAGCTGCTTTTTATGTGGTGATGATCATTCTGGGAGGAAGAGAATATAAGAATATATATTCTGATACACAAAATGAGGAATTGCGTGATGCGTATGAGCTTATTATGAACAGTGATTATACATTTGGATATTCTACTTTCAGACCTGGAAACCTTATGACAGAACTGACAAATGGAAAAATAGATTTAAGCATTGTAAAAATGGATACAGCAAATAATAAGCTGAAAAAACGGCATTGGCTTACGTCTACGGAAACGCCGGTATATGATGGAGTCTTTCCGGTGATTCTCGAAAAGGAACGGATAGAAGATGATTTTGTGGCTCCGGAGGACTGGAAACTGGTGTTGGATACAGATAAATACTGGATATATGAATTGTCAGACCAGCAGGCATTCGAAGAATATCTCGACAAGAGGGAATTATGAAAAAACTAAAAAAACTAAAAAAACTGGAGAGAGCAGATGTTATTTTTGGAATATTGCTGCTGGCTGTGCTATTTATCCATTTATCAAGAATCCGGCTTGGAAATGTCGATATTGATGAGGGTTTTTATCTGACGGTTCCGTATCGGCTGGCGCAGGGCGAAGGATTGCTGGCGGATGAATGGCATGTATCTCAGCTGGTAGGATTTCTGCTGTATCCATTCGTGAAGTGTTATCTGCTCATTCATGGAAATACAGAAGGTATCTATCTTGCATCAAGATACGTATATCTCGTATGCCTGATGGGAAGCGCAATTGTTTCTTACGTGTTGCTGCGAAAGAAAAACAGATGGATGGCGGCAATTGCCAATATTATGTTTGCTCTTTTTACCCACGCATGTCTGAGAACATTGAGTTACAATACAATCGGTATGCTGGCGGCATGGCTTATGGTCTCTGTCCTGATGGTGGATTTAAAAACATTTCGCCTGCAGCATTTTATAACCGGAGTTTTACTTGCCTGTGTAGTATTGTGCTGTCCTTACATGGTATTGGCATATGCGCTGTATATGATTACTTGTCTCTGGAAAAGACAGATAAAAGGGACTTTTGGAATAGAAGCCCTGGGATGGGTGACTGCAGGTTCAGGATTGATAGCACTGATATTTGTGGTTTTCGTGTTGTCCAGAACTTCATTTACTACTATTTTGGAAAGTATTGGTTATATTCTGGCAGACCCGGCGCACAAGCAAAAGGGAATCATGGCTTTTATAGAGCCGGTGCTCTGGTTTGTAAACTGGTTTAAACTGTATTTTCTGGCGTTCTTAGCAGGTGGCATCATAGCAGTGTTCGGTAGAAAATACAGACGTTTCATGCTGATATGTATTACGTCACTGAACATGTTGTTTCTTGTATTGCTGTCGGTGTTTAAAACCTCAGGGATCGGAAAGCATGCGGTGGCTCTGCCGCTGGCATTGATCGGTTTACTTTGCTTTATAATGACAGAGAAAAAGGACTGGGATTTATTTACAAAAGGCTGGATGCTCGGCATGGTTTATGCGTTCTGCATGAATCTGTCAAGCAATCAGGGAATTTACGTAATGTGTAATGCCAGTTTGATATCTTCCTGTACAGCGTTGTTTATGCTGTATGATTTCGGAAAAGAAAATTCAGCAGAGAAGGTACTTCCATGGTGTTTTGCCGGGTTGGTTCTGGTACAGCTGTCAGCTCAGATATATATTAATATGAATTATGTATATTGGGAGGATGGCGGAGAAGCGTTAAACTGTGAAATTACAGAAGGCCCATTAAAAGGAATTATTACAACTGAGGCAAAGAAAAAGCTGAATGATGAAAATTATCATTTGATTCAGGAACTGGGAGATTTAAGCGGTAAACATATTTTATTTTACAATATGTTTCCACAGGGCTATCTGATGGCGGAGAATGCAGATAATGCTTCTTTTTCCGGATGGATCAAAGAATATGATTTAGATAATGATAAATTTAAAGAGTATTATAAGATTTATCCGGAGAAAATACCTGATATTATTTTTGTGGATTCCAGAGAAACTTCAGGATGGGATGACGAACAATGGGATCAGTGGTGTGAAGAAAATGGGTATACCAGCAGGCAGCTTCCTGACAATGAACGGATATTATTTAAGCAAAATGAGTGAAAAAGATTGAAAAATGAAAGTAAATAGTATATATTTACCCTATGTGTATATTTAGCAATAAAAGAAGGATGGTTTAATATGGCATTATTAAAAGAGTGGCATAAAATTGCCTATGATGAGAAAAAAGATAAAGGAACGCTCCAGAGATTCTGGGCTAATTATTTTAATCTGGAAAAAGGCGTATATGAGAAGCTTCTTTCTGATCCAGATACCGAAGTAAAAGGAACCGTAAAAGAGTTGGCTGAGAAATATGATTTAAGCGTTATGGAAATGACCGGATTCCTGGATGGAATCAATGACAGTCTGGTAGAGCCGAACCCCATCGAGGAAATGGAAGAGGATACCGTTGTCAGCCTGAAATTTGACAAAGAAAAATTGTACAAGAACATGGTTGATGCAAAGGCTGACTGGCTGTACGAACTGCCGCAGTGGGATGAGATCTTTGATAAAGAGAAGAAACATGCGCTGTATCTGGAACAGAAGAAATCCGGTACCATTGTAAAGGGCAAGAAGATTGGCCGTAACGATCCGTGTCCGTGCGGAAGCGGTAAGAAATACAAACAGTGCTGTGGAAA
>CAVFMZ010000101.1:0-9797 GCA_963623675.1 Firmicutes bacterium CAG:176
AGCTTTACTTTTGCTCATGGGGTTACTTCGCCATATAAACCTGCTTATCTGCCTGAATGCAAGCATTCGCAGAGCGCAGTTTTACATGGCTCTGAATAGTTCAATTACTCAAAAATCGGATCGGTCCATCCAATAGTATCTGCTTCATCAGCATCTACATTTGTTGCATCGGTTACCATAGCCGGAGTCCAGATTACGGACGGCATTTCCTGTCCAAGCAGGATTCTTACTGCACACTCAGTAGCCATCTGGGACTCATACAGCGGATACATACTAACGGTTGCAGAAAGCTCATTTGCTCTGATAGACTCATAAGCTTCGTCTGTACCATCCATACCGATTACATATACATCCTGGTTCAGAGTTTTTCCACTCTCTTTTACTGCTTCTACAGCACCCATAGCCATTACATCGTTGTTGCAGCAGATAATTCTCAGATCCGGATAAGTTTTCAGCATAGTTGCTGCAACGTCTTTTGCCGTGTTACGATCCCAGTCAGCATTCTGGCTGTCTACAACTGTAATCTTGGAACCAAGCTCTTCCAGTCTCTCACTGAATCCATTGGTACGGTTTTTAACTACGTCAGTTCCTGCCAGACCCATGATAATTGCACACTCACCATCACCAATATTCTTGTCTGCCCAGTCAGCTGCTACAACACCCTCATCATAGGAGTTCGGTCCGATGAACATGTCTGCACCGTTGAACTCGTTATTTACAGCAACGGTAGGAATATTATCTCTGTGAGCATTCTCTACAGCCTCTGTACAGTTAGAGGTAGAAATCGGAGATGCAAGAATCAGATCTACGCCCTGGCGAACCTGATCTTTCATGTTAGCCAACTGGCCTTCTGTATCGGACTCACCCATCGGAGCCTGTATATCCATAGTCGTTGCGATTCCACCTGCGGTTAATTTCTCAGCCATTGCTTCATAACCATCACTCAGAGCCTGCCAGTAAACGTTATCTACAGAACGGATGGTTGCGCCAAGATGGATTTCCTTATCAGTTGAAGGAATTGCGCCTAAGTTCTCACGCATTTCGTCAAATGTCCAGGTTTCTTCCACTGCCAGCGGGTCAAATGCCTGTGATGCATCTCCCCAGCCAGCTGCAAACTGTGCCGGAACTGCGGCATCGTCTGTCGTGCCTTCTGAATCCGCATCTGTTACGGCTTCTGTTGTTGTCTCTGCAGCAGCATCTGTGGTTGCGCCTGTATCAGACTTTCCACAACCAGCCATTGATGCAACGATTGCTGCACTTAAAAGTACGCTCAGCATTTTTCTTTTCATTTCTTCTTTTTCCTCCTTCTTTTGTATCCTAACCGTTTCCGGTATTCATACCTGACTTAATTTCTTGATAATGCCTTCCAGGCATTTTCATGTGTAATCTGATGGATTTCTTTTTCTGAAAATCCGGTTTCTTTCAACAGCGGTATAAATTCTGTGAGAATATAATCAATTCCGATATATCCGAAATAATTCTTCATTCTGTCAGTCGTCGGATCCGTGGAAATCAAAATCTGATCCAGATATCCTTTATCAATCATGTGCCGCAGCATCTGAATCTCAGAAGCCACATTATGAAATTCGAATAAGGTGATCGTATCGTATTCCATGAACACGCCGGTTCTGGCAACTTCTTCATGAATTTGGTAATCTTTTACCTGTCTGTCCACATGACAAATCAGTAATTTTTTTTCAGAAACTCCAATTTTGCCTGCCAGCAGATCAATGGCCTCCAATACATCTACACCTTCCGTGTGAAGCATCAGCTGAGCACCTGTCCTCTTTGCCGCCATACCTGCTGCCGTCAGAAGCTCAACCGTCTTCGGATTCTTCAATCCTTGATCATTGATCATGGCTTTGATCAGTCCTGCACGGATGTCTGTCTTATATTCCGGCCAGTACCATGTTCCATCCTGATACATTCCCGTTTCCAATTCCTCTGTAAACAAATCAGCAAGTTTATTAACGGGAGTGTTCCAGATCCAGTGATTTTCCGGATAAAACTTTGGAATATGATAACCTGTTGCAGCAAGAATCTGTACTCCTGTTAAGCGGGATAAATCTTTCAGTGCCAGTGCATCCCGTCCTGTTGCCAGTGGATTTGCGTCTACAACTGCGCTACCGCCTGCTTCTTTGTACAGTTTCAGTTCTTCCATGGATGCCGGAAAATTGTTAATGCATATTTCCTTACAGCGTATCTGATCGATTGTTCCGACAATATACACATGTTCATGCGGCTGCGTATGCCCCATTTCTTTTTCCGTAATTGTTCCCAACACCGATTCAAAAGAATACAAGTCCATCCCCCTTTTCCTGAAATTTATTTTCTTTTTGATGTTTTTAACATTATCATATTTGTAATTTTATTTCAATAGCTTTTTACATTTTTGTATACTATTTTCAATTTACAGACATTTATTTATACACAATGCACAAACAACATTTTCTTTTTCATTCAGTGCAAAAAAAGATGCAGAAATCATTTCCGCATCTTTCTTCAAATCTGAAAAATATGAAATTAAAACTTATGCGACGATGTCGCATTTCTTGTCTTCTGAATAGCCGTATATGCCGTATCATAATCCATGAAAGAAATGACCGCCACCAGGGAATCAATAACTGCCAGCTGAGCAATTCTTGCGGTTACGGACTCGGACTTGAACACCGTCTCCTTCGTGGAAGTCATGAGCACGTAGTCGCACAGCCGCTGCATGGGTGATTTTCCGTAGGTGGTCAGGCCGATGGTTGTGGCTCCGCCGGTTTTGGCATTTCGCAGGCAGTCCAGAACCCCTTTATTGGTTCCGGAATGGGAAATACCGATGGCCACATCCCCCTCTTTCAGAAGTGCAGACTCCATGGCCTGTACGTCTGCGTCCTCTTCCACAATACAGCGGATTCCGATTTTCAGCAGTTTGTGAAGGGCATCATGGGCAACCATGATACTGCCGCCGGAGCCAAAAAATACTACCTTATCTGCATTTTTAATGGCCTTGGCCGCCTGCTCCAGTTCGTCCATATCGAGGATGTGGATCGTCTCCTCCAGCGTCTCAATCTCGGAGCGGAGCACTTTCGTCACAATCTGTTCCGGCGTATCCCTCTCTTCCAGAGAGTTGTTCAGATGTTTGTACGGCACAATGGCATCCTGAGCAAGATTGATCTTCATGTCCTGGTAGCCTTTGTATCCGACGCTCCGGCAGAAACGCACCACCGTCGCATCACTGACGCCTGCTTTCTCTGCAAGCTCTGTCACCGTAAAATCCAATACCTTCATATAGTTTTTCAGTACGTATTCTGCAACTTTTTTCTCTGAGCCTGTCAGAACTTTCATCTTACTTTGAATATTTACAATACATGATGTTCTGTTCATACTCTTCCCCCTCGTTCTGTTTTATTTTTCATAACTATTCAGAACTCCATTCGCAAAATCGCTGCTATGCAGCTGTCTTCGTTTCACTACAGTCCTCGCTAAACGGATGTCCCCCGGACATCCAGCGACTTTTGCTCATGTGGTTACTTCGCCATATAAAACTGCTTATCTGCTTGAATGCAAGCATTCGCAGAACACAGTTTTGCATGACTCTGAATAGTTACATTTTTTTCTTCAGTCTCACCACATTGCCGTCTACGCTTAATCCCCGGATACTTCTCAAAAATCCGGAAATCCGGCTGTACCCGTAATCTTTCTGATCAAATCCGCTGTAACGATTTTTCAGTTCCTCATTGATCATGGCAAGATTATCAACGGTACCTCCATTTTCTTTTATGATGGAAATCACTTCCCGTTCAATCTGCTCACGGGAAATTTCCTCGCTTTTACCAACCCGGTAATGGCCGTTTTCCCGATGTACCCGCAGCATGGGGATCTCTTCTGTGAGAAATACACTCAGCTTGGAATACCCGTAATTTCGGACGTCAAAATCCGGGAACTTATCGGACAGCCGCTGTCCCACCAGACTTAACTCCAGTTCTTCTCCGCCGCCTTCATTTAACATTCCGGTAATGGCACTGACCACGGTTTCAATGCTGGTCACGCTGTTTTCTGCGCTGTCTTCACTGCTGCCCGCTCCTCTGGCCTCTCCAATGAGATCCAGATGGATAAATTTATTGCAGGCTCTGGTCAGAGCCAGAGGTGTCTTGGATTCGCCCATGCCCAGCACGAACTTCTTTTCTTCCCGAAGCCGCATGGCCAGTCTTGTAAAATCGCTGTCACTGGTGACCAGACAGAAGCCGTCCACCTTGTTCTGATACAGAAGATCCATGGCGTCAATGACCATAGCCATATCCGTGCTGTTTTTTCCGGTTGTATAGGAGAACTGCTGAATCGGCGTTACGGAATATTCCAGCAGAATATTTTCTTTCCATCCGTTTTCTTTGGACCAGTTTCCGTAAATACGCCTGCAGGATGCAAATCCATATTTCTCCAGTTCGTCAAAAATCATCTGTGCATAGCGGGCGCTGATATTTTCTGCATCAATCAGCACTGCAAACTGTAGCTTCTCTTCCATCTCCATCTAGGACTCCTTCTGGCTGCCTGCGTCCGCCATCTCAATGGTGTCGCCTGCAATCCGGAGCAGATCTTCAATCTCTTCCAGCGGCATTTCCAGATAAATAGAGAGTTCATCCGGCGTAATCTGCCGTCCCAGATCCTCTGTCAGTTCTGTGATGGAATCTGCCAGCCGATTCAGCTTTCTGGTCACTTCCTCGCCAACGCTGCTCTCGCCGTTCTGCTCTTCCATAGCCTGACGGATACTCTTACGAATCTCCCGTTCCAGATGTTTTTCCGGTCCCAGTTCCGTCAGCTGCTCAAAGCTACTCAGTCCCATGAGCAGTCCCAGGCTTCCTTCCTGTACCAGATCCTGGATCAGAATTCCCTGATGGGCATATTCTTCTGCCACGGCGAGCACCTTTTCCATGTAATGCTCAGCCAGCAGCTCTCTGGCGTTCTGTTCTCCGTCCTGCACCTGCTGCCATAACAGTGCCAGCTGTTCTTCCGGCTGACGGCGGGCTGCCTTCAGTTCTTTTCTGTACTGGACAAGAAATTCTTCTTCCTCCTCTGTATAGGGATTCTGCTCCTCTTCCGGAAGTTTTGCCCCTTCCACATGGATTCCCTTTCCGGTCAGATAAGCGGAAATCATTCCCAGCTGCTCCTGGCTGAAATTCATGTCCTTCAGGTAATCCTGCATTTCCTCTATAGTGAGCACACCGCCATGCTCCTCTGCGCGGCTCTGCAATGATACCAGCGCTTCCTGAAATTTTACTTTATCGTCCATTGGTGCGCGCACCCTCCTCTTCTTTTTTCTGATTGATTGACACAATAAATACGGTGGACAGTACAAATACGAATCCCAACAGATCCATCATCTGAAACTCCACATGCAGCCATACCACAGAAATCACCGTGGCTGCCACCGGCTCCACACAGGCAAGCATGCTCGCATTTGCCGCACCTACTAACTGTACTCCCTGCAGATAGAAATAAAACGCACAAATGGTTCCGAACAAAATGATCACTGTCATGGTTAAAAAGGTCTGTCCATCCATGATGGGATGCACATTCCATGGACGACGGAGCAGCATCAGTACGCCGCCTCCGATGGACATCCCCCATCCTAAAGTCTGTATGGTCGTATATTTTTTCATAAGATTGGCCGGCTGAAGCGTATAGACCACCAGCGCCACAGCCGCCAGAAGACCCCAGAGCAGCGCTTTTGCCGGGATGGCCAGCTGTGATACATTTCCATGAGTTGCCAGAATAAAAGTACCTGTCATGGAACAGATCAGTGCAATGATCTCATAGAGCTTCGGCTTTCTCCGGCTGCGAAGGCAGAGCCACACCAGAATCATAGCCGGTCCGGTGTACTGCAGTACCGTCGCCGTTCCCGCATTGGAATACTGAATGGTTGTAAAATATGCATACTGGCAAAGCATCATGCCAAACACGGAAAAAACAAGAATGTCTCTTCTTCCGGTCGGATTCTTCCATACTTCAAATATTTTCCCTCTGTCCTTCATCCACAATACCAGCAGAATCAGAAGTCCTGCTCCGGTCAGACGAATCGGCACCAGCCAGTCTGAAGTGACCTCCTTATACTGAAACAGAAACTGCCCGCAGCTTCCGCAAAATCCCCACAGAATTCCTCCCAGTAATGTTAATACAATTCCCCGTATTTTTTTGTCTTTTTCTGTGTTCATTTTGTCTTTTCTCCGATGTCTTTTTATGGTTATCATACCCTATTTAGGAAAAAAAATCCAGTTTCAGTAAAGGATTCCATGTCACGAAATGCAATTTTTCTCATATCTTAAAAAAAGACTGTAAGGATCCCCAAAAATTATGGCTATGAAAATCATCCTGGATCCAGGGCACAACGGGCTGACCGATCCCGGTGCCGTCTACGAAGGAAGGCGGGAGAGCGATGACGTGCTCCGCCTTGCAATGGCCGTTGGAAATATTTTATCCCAGAGCGATTATGATGTGGAATATACCCGCACGGGAAATGTGGCGCAGTCTGTAACGCAGAAAGCCCAGATTGCCAATCAGTCCGGCGCCGATCTCTTTATCTCTTTCCACCGGAATATGGCTTCCTATCCCAGCCAGTACGAGGGAGTGCAGACCCTTCTCTATGATCTGAGCGGTCTGAAACTGACCATGGCAGAAAATATCAACCAGAATCTGGAAGGCATCGGCTTCCGGAATATCAGTGTGGAAGCCCGCCCCAACCTGGCCGTTCTCAGACGCACCTCCATGCCTGCTCTTCTTCTGGAAGTAGGATTTATCGACAGTGCCGCCGACAATGAACGGTTCGATATACGCTTTGAAGAAATCGCCCAGGCCATTGCTGATGGTATTATGGATACGTTAAAAGATGCCGCAAAAGAAGTTCCCGCTCCTGCCCATCGTCCCCTTTACCGGGTACAGGTAGGTGCTTTTTATCAGCTGCAAAATGCCGTAGATCTGGAACGGGAATTGAAACGTATGGGGTACAATACGTGGATTGTGACAGAATAGGTCTCGTGAAAAAGTCCGGAGACGAGATGCTCTCCGGACTTTATCTTATTCTTCCCGGCTTCTCAGCCGTCTCAGTCGTTCCCCGATCTCCTTCTCATATCCATTTTCCGATGGATGATAGAAGGTACGTCCCACCAGTTCATCCGGCAGATACTGCTGCTTCACATAATGCTCCGGATAGTCATGAGCATATAGATATCCTACTCCATGACCCAGCTTCTCCGCTCCGCCATAGTGTTTGTCCTGCAGATGCACCGGAACCGTCGTGGTCGTCGTTTTTACCACGTCCATGGCGTCAAATACCGCATTGCAGGCCGCATTGCTCTTCGGCGCGGAAGCCACATAAGAAGCTGCCTGGGACAAAATAATCTGAGCCTCCGGCATTCCTACCCGTTCTACCGCCTGGGCCGCTGCCACAGCCACCTGCAGCGCCCGGGGATCTGCATTTCCCACGTCTTCTGACGCGCAGATCATAATTCTTCTGGCAATGAATTTAATATCTTCCCCTGCATACAGCATTTTCGCCAGATAAAAGACCGCTGCATCCGGATCGGTTCCCCGCATACTTTTAATAAATGCCGAGATGGTGTCATAATGATTATCTCCGCCTTTATCATAGCGCACTGTCTTCTTCTGAATACACTCGGAAGCCACCGGAAGTGTAATATGGATCTTCCCATCCTCTGAACGTTCTGTGGTGAGGATTCCCAGCTCCAGCGCATTCAATGCATTTCTGGCATCTCCGCCTGCAATGTCCGCCAGAAAATCCAGTGCATCTTCATCCGCCACCGCATCATAGGCTCCCATCCCCTTTTCCATGTCCGTGAGCGCACGGTGCAGAAGTTTCTTGATATCTTCTTTTTCCAGGGTCTTCAGTTCAAAAATAATAGATCGGGAAAGAAGTGCCCCGTTTACCTCAAAATAAGGATTTTCCGTGGTCGCTCCAATTAGAATCAGCGTTCCGTCCTCCACAAACGGAAGCAGATAATCCTGCTGCCCCTTATTGAAGCGGTGAATCTCATCCACAAAAAGGATGGTCCGCTTGCCGTACATACCAAGATTGTCCTTTGCCTGCCGGACCACTTCCTCCATATCCTTTTTGCCAGCCACGGTCGCATTGATCTGGGTAAATTCTGCACTGGTCGTATGGGCAATTACCTTGGCAATGGTCGTCTTTCCCGTTCCGGGCGGTCCATAAAAAATAACCGAACGCAGTTTATCCGCCTTAATGGCTCGATACAGTAATTTGTCATGACCAATAATATGCTGCTGCCCCACAATCTCATCCAGCGTCACCGGCCGCATCCGCGATGCCAGCGGTGCTTCTGATTTCATGGTATTGGTTCTCATATAATCAAATAAATCCATACGTAAATTCCTCTGTTATCTCTTTCTGCTACGGTTCTATTATAGTCTCTTCCTCTTTCGCTGGCAAATTTTTTAATCCATAATAATCTCATCCACGGTCACAAACTCAAAGCCTTCCGCCTCCAGCTGCTCAATAACCCGCTTCACCGCATCCACCGTACTCTGGTAACTGTCATGCATGAGAATAATGTCATGGTCTTCTGCATGTTTTACCGCTTCCCGGACAATCCAGTCCACATTCTGTGTGGTCCAGTCCCTGGTGTCAATACTCCACATGACCGGGATCAGATTCAGCCGTTCTTCCAGTTCTTCATTCCACGTTCCAAAAGGCGGACGCACATATTCGGTCCCCGTTCCGGTCAGTTCTTCGATGAGATCACTGGTCTCCTGGATCTCTTTACACGCTTCATCCAGCGAAAGGGACGTAACCTGCACATGATGGTAAGTGTGATTTCCAATCAAATGCCCTTCTCGGGCAATCTCCTTTACCACATCCCCATAGAGTTCTACATTTTCCCCCAGAAGAAAAAACGTCGCAGGCACCTGTTCTTCTTCCAGAAGTTCCAGCATCTGCGGCGTATAAATGGGATGCGGACCATCATCAAAGGTCAGCGCAATCCGCTTCTTTTCTGTTTTCTCTTCAGCAGGCAGCACCAGCTGTTCCACAGGAACCATCTGCTCCGGTTCTGTCTCTGCTCTGTCATCTTTCTTTGCTGTCCATATCCACACCACTGCCATTACCAGCAGAATTCCCAAGTTCCATCGTTTCATCCCAAACCCCGGAATCTTCCGTTATTTCAGTATATGTGTGGAAACCCTTTTAAATTCCCTTTAAGAAATGCTTCCAGAATTCTTTATTTACTTTAGAATTCTTTTAGAACCTTTCCATACTTTGGACACAATTCATTGGTATAGTAATATCTGCAAGGACGACATATCCGTATTTCATTCATAACACTTGGGGGATTCGAAAGAATCTCCCACTCCCTCGAAAATCAAGACCGTTGGGGTCTTTTTCTTTTGTCTGGAAGTTCCGTTTTGAGGTGTTTTACGACACTTTTACGACATTTCATGAAAATATCCCGGTTTCAGCACAGCTGGAGGAAGCCTGCTGCCCCGGTAAATTACCGGGAATGATCCGGCTTTTCGGCATAAAAATACCAACCATCAGAATTTGACGGTTGGTAAAAATCAAAGAGATTCGTAAATTCGTTTTACTTTACTAGAAATCTTTTTTCCTTTATCTATTCTCGATTTTATAATCTGTTTTGTGACTCTATCAATCAATTCAATTCCACATATAACAGTTGCATACAACTGAATATTAAAAGTAATTTTTAAGATTACTATACTAGGCAAAAACAGTCCCACAAAAACTAAGAAATATATATATGTCTTAATTATTTCCCTCGCTTCTG
>CAVFMZ010000102.1:0-9667 GCA_963623675.1 Firmicutes bacterium CAG:176
GCCATGCCGAAAGCCTCCCCAGAATGGGATGAACTGGAGAAGAGCATCATCCTCAGTCTGGCGGACGATATCATCGTCAATATCAAAAAAGGACGGGCAGATATGGTGATCTACAAAAACTTCTCTGCTTAAAGGGGTCCTCGCAGCAAACCGCCTGCTCCCGTAGAGGAGCAGGCGGTTCTTTTATCTTACGTTATCAGGATCAGTGCGGCACGGCCGGTTTTGCTGCTTTGGCATCTACCTGTTCTTTTTTTGCGGTCTTCTTCTGACGTTGTTTTTCGACTTCCATGGCAATGCGGGCTTTATCAAATGCAGCCCCGCAGAGACCGATATCCCGAGCCGTCGCAAAAAGGTCACTTAGCTCCTCGAGCGAACGCTTCGTTTTTCCAAAACCGAACTCATCCCCACCATCTTCTCTGTAAAGAAGCTTGCGGACAATGCTGGTTTCTGCCATCCGGCTTCGCAGCTTTGCATAGTCTTCCGGCCGGTTTTCCTTTATCTTCTCCAGACTTCCGGCTTTTCCTGTCGCAGAACGATGCGCCTCGATCATGTTGTCTAACATATAGTCGCTGAGCAGTTCAATGCACATATCATCATCCAGTATTTTTTCATCAAACATAGTATCTATTGCCCAGGTTTCTGTATTATCTGCCAGATTTACCATGCTTGCGAGCGATATCGCATGAACATTTTTCCCCGGCTCTAACCCCTTACGGATCTGTGGTTCGAGACTGTCCTCACCTTGCGCACTGGTCAGATTCTTGATCAACTTGTCCCTGCTATCCGGATCAATCTTCATGAGATGTACCAGCGGCTGATAGAACGCATTCATTACTCCCTTACGGTTCTTCTCGTATGCAGTCATACGGTTCTTCTCGTATGCAGTCATACGGTTCTTCTCGAATACAGTCATACGGTTCAGGCTAACTTCTGCTACTGCTTTCAGACAATTCTCTGTGGGTATCATCGGTGTGTTCAGGATCTCCATCGACTCCGGCATCTGCACCAGCAGCTCTCTCAGGTCATGCAAAGACATCCCCTGTCTTTCTCCAATACCGGCATTTTCTGTCACAGTATGGAACATAGCAGAATGTTCAATCTCCTTAAGAACACCTTCATAATAAGGACCTGCCTTCATGTTTTTCAGCATAACTCCGATGATATACTCCTCAGAATCCTGATCGTTCCCTTTTTTCCCTTTGAGTGCTTCTGCCCTGTCATACAGGAGTCCACTGACGAGGCTTCTGACCTTATCAGCTTTGAAAAAGTTCTTATCATTCAGGAACGCTGGCTCATTTACCTTTCTTAACAGATCTGCAACAGCCAGATAGTTTACCTGTCCATCCACAGCAGCTCCGGATATCATTCCCTTGATAACATCTGATTCCCCAATGCGGCCTGCAATCATCTCGGCAAAGGTTTTGTCACTGCTCAGTATCGTCTGCAGCGCACTTGGCTCTTCATTCTGATTTGCAGCACGTTCCTGACGGAGCATAGCTTCCAGAATTTCATCGGTCAGCAGCTTCGTGCAATCATCAGCAGAAAGTATATCTGTTGACAGCTCCATCGAATCAAGCGGTGTGTTCTGTACCTGCGTAAGCAATACATCCATCACCTGCATGGTGATCGGCGTTCCGCCCACACCCTTCAGAAAAGCATTGATTGTCATGGACTGCATCAGATTACGCCGCAGGATCGTGAAGATGTTCGGGTGATGCTTCAGCATGTCGGTCAGTGAACCCGCTGTATCTGCGATATGATCCTCTGACTCTCTGCAAAGCGCATGATACAGAAGTGCATTGCTTAAGATATAGCGGCACTGCTCCGGACTGATGACTTCTCCGTCTGCCACGCTGGTTCTAATGGCATTAACGATATAGTTCCGGGCAAAGCTTGCAACGGATGCATCTGCATGTCCGTACCGTTCCTCTAACGCATTCTCTTCTGCTGCCGGCTGTGCCTGTGCCTGCTCAACTGCCGGCTGCGCCTGTGCCTGTTCAACTGCCGGCTGTGCCTGTGCCTGCTCAACTGCCGGCTGCGCCTGTGCCTGTCTGATCCGGGCATTTACGCGAGTCGTGAGATCTGTTCTGTCGATCAGATAAGCTCTGGTCTGCTCATCGACAGGAACACGGACTCCGTTGTTCACGCGAGTGAAATCTTTCAGCGTTGCCTGCGCCTGTCTGATCAGATCCAGTTCTCTTAACTTTGTCCGGGCAAATGCACGGATCTTCCGGGCAACAATGAGCCGTTCACGCTCATAGTCACTTCTGTCGTCATCAGCAACCGGTTCATCGTTCCGTCCGGCCTCATGCAGCATCTCCGTATCTTTTTTGTAGATCAGATAGTTTTCGGTATCCTCCAGAAGCTTCTGAAAAAGTGCTTCTGCCTCTGCCATATCTTGTCCGGGCTTGAGCTCTCCCATTCTGCCGATCGCCTCAAGGCTTCTCTTCATCTCCTTGAAGGCCGGTGAGCTTTTCACAAACATGGAATCCGCATCATTGAGCTGACCGGTGAAAATCTCATGCTGATGCTTCAGGCCGTAGTTGAACAGAGCCTCCGGATTCTCGTAAGTGAGGTTATCTACGCTGATCTGACCACCCTCTTTCTGGCTGAGGATGACGGTGCGTCCGCTCAACTGATAGACCACCGGTATGCCATTTGTCAGGAAATGATTCGAGTCGGACTCCTCTGTACTTCTGGCAAAGTTTAGATTTTCCGAAGTATTTTCCTCTGCATAGAAAGTTACATCTTCAGGTGCTCCCTGATATTTGCTGGTGTAACGAACTGCCAGACCGAAGTTTTTCAGGTACTCATCTGCCTTATCACTGAGGGGCATGTATTTATTTTTATAATAAAAGTCATAGTCTGATATGAGCAGATCAAAGCCAGAGTTGACATTGCCTTCAACCAGAGGATGTTTTATCTCCTTTCCTTCCTCATCGAATGTCGGCTGATAGAAAAACTTATGCCACTCTTCTGCTGTATGTGTATTCAGATGTTTTGCAATATATTCCTCAATCACTGCCGCTTCCAGCTCGTCAGCATCGAACTGCGGTCTGTCCATATCCAGTCCTTCCGGAAGTTCTCCACCCCCAAGAATGTCCTGATATGCTGTATCTACCTGATCGAAGTTATAATTCTCCAGCGAAGCAAGATCCAGATAGCTGTACATTGGATTGGCGATCAGGTTGAATTTGCAGATCGCAACGCCGGCAAGATTCTCAAATCGTGTGGCATCACCGATCTCTGCACGTTCTGCTTCTGTGTAAGCCGCCGGCATGTTCCGGTATTCTTCTCCATTCTTGATCATCTGTTTCAGTACAGCCAGAAACTGGGAAGCCTCCTTGATATTCCAGAAGTTAGCGGCAAGCTGCTGGGGACTTAAGGAGGCAGACGAGCCCTGTTCTGCACCATTTAAGATCGCAACATTTTCGCGGAAACGAGTCATGACGATTGTTGCACGTCTTCTTGCCCAGATATTCAGGATGTCCTCTTTGGTCAGATCTGCATCCGCCTGGATATCGTGATGTAAACAGAAAGCGACTCTGCTTACCGGATCCTTCCGCAAGCTAATTGCCTGATCTTCAGCCATTTTCTCCCATTTTGCATTGCTGTCGAACAGGAAAGCAACTTCCTCATTATAGGCATCAATACTTGCCTGTTCTTCCTGTGAGAGTTCCACGCCCGGAGCCGGCTTGCGGAACAGACGCTGGTATTCTCTGTCGTAGCTTGCACTTGGATTTTTCTTCATATATTCTTCAAGCTTTGAATCGTCGGTAACGGCATGACGGATGACCATGTTGCGCACAGCATCAGACTGTGCCTTTCTTCTGCGCTGCTCTGAGGAACTGAAGCGGGGCAGCTTAGGCGCCTTCCGCGGAACCTGCTGTGGAAACTTCTCGATCAGATGAATGGCATCCTTCCGGTGTGCAAAAGATGATGCAAATGCTTTCTCAATATACAGATTCACCATCTCGATCAGTTCATTAGGCTGTAGTTCGACAATGTCCTTTCTGTCAGCAGCGGCTTTCAGAATCTTTTCCAGTTTTTCATATAATCCCATGTAACTATTCCTCCTGTGCAGTTGTTTGTTTTTGTTGAACCTATCTTAACACAGAATGGGAGACAAAAGGGAGACAAATATCGGAAAATACAGACAAATATCTTTTGTCTCCCTTTTGTCTCTGTTTTTATGATACAATAAATATAGGTAAGTCAGAGAGTGCCTGCTCGCTCCTGACACCAGAACCTTTATTAATAATGGTAACTGTTCAGAACCAACCTCCAAAATGCTTGGCTCTGAACAGTTACAAATAATGAAATCACGCAGGAGGTAACACTACTATGGGTTTATACGAAACTCTGACCTACATCACAGATTCCATCACCGAGCGGGGTAAACTGATCAACATGACCCGCGAGGATATGAAAGAGCTGCTGCAGCTCTATGTGAATAAGACGGTGGTCTCACCCTTCGCAAATGCCAGGGATCCACTCCATTTTATTGAAGCATTTCCACGGAATGGTCTTCAGGCACCGCATAAGCTGCCACGCTTCAGTTCCTCAGAGCAGCGCAGAAGAAGTGCGCAGTCCGCAGCAGTCCGCAGCATGATGATCGAACATCTCATCGAATCCGCAACACGGCTGGGGTCATATAAGAAACACGGAGAAGACTACTCCCGGGATGCCCAGCGTCTGTTCCGGAGTCCGATCCCCGGTGTCCCCCTCTCCGAGAAAGAACAGGCCAAGATCAAGGCAGATAATGAAGAAGTTGCTTTCCTGTTCAACAATAAGACAGACTGGAGAAGCCACGCTCGTGTGCAGGCAAGAGTTCTGAATTTTGATCTGCCAAAGGCAGATGCTTTCCGGAAAAAATATAGGATCGCTGCAGATCAGCCGCTGACCGAGGATGTGATCTTCCAGGCATATGCCAGAAGACGTGGTGAGATCACCATGGAGCGTTATCGTGAGAGCATTGAGATTGCCAAAAATGCAGAACAGGCTTTTGATCCGTCCCTGTCTCCGGAGGAACTGGCTGCCAATTTCTGGAAGATCAAGGAAGCTTCCCACTTCCTGGTAGAATTCCGGGCAACGATCAAGGAAGCTGAAAATCCGAATCTGACAAGGACTTTTACAGACGCAGAGCTTAAGGAGATCGGAGACTCCTCCCAATATGAGAATCTTGCCGGCGTTGCGATCTGCCGATTCAATCTGATCGCCAATCCGCTGTACAGTATCCTGGATCTTGATGCCATGGAGGATTATGACTTCACTTCCAACGGTATTTCTGCGAATTATGAGAGTGTCAATGAGGAAAATGCACTTCCCGGCAATCAGACAGTTCCAATACATGACTACGATGCCAGGAAACTGGAGCAGAATGTCATAGACGAGTTTATTGAGACACATTCTGATAAGTATTCATTGGAAACGCTGCATACCTTCTTTGATAAGCCTACGCTGGATACCGATGGCAAAACCTGGAAAACATCTCCTCCGGCTAACGGACACGTACATTCCGACTTCTACAGCTATGTAAGCGACTTTGAATTTTATTATAATAATAAAATTATGCCAATCGCAGATAAGGCAGATGAATATCTGAAGCTTTTTGGTCTGCCTGTGAGAGTTTCCAGTAAATATGCCGGTCAGACCGAAAGAGTAAGATTCTACAGTGAGCAGAATACATCAGACAGTCTGAAATTTACTTCAGAGACAGGAGAGGTGGACTCTACCGATCTTCTGGCACAGGGAATTCCTGTTGCTTACCAGTTGAACGGACGTACCATCATTCTCAGCAAGAATACAGACGGTAAAGCCAGTACCGATAACCTCACTTTTGAGAAGCCGGAAGCTCTGTTCAATGCAGGCCTCAGACGCCAGCAGAAGACCTTCACAAGTCAGCTTGATGCTGCGGACTCCATGTTTGTCAGGAGTTCACCGGAATTCAAGGACATGAAGAGCAGCCTTGAGGAGATCAGCAAAATGGGCGAACTTAAGCCCGGTGAGGATGTGACGGAAGCGACAGCACGGTTCCGGAAGCTTCTGGAGGATACCGAGAAGTACCTGATCCATAAAAAGGACGCTGATATGCTGGAGGCTGCCGGACAGGGTGAGGAGGCGGTGGACGATGACACCCGAAGCAGCTACGAGCAGCAGCGTCTCGACGCAGCCCGTAAGATTCGTGCATTTGCCCAGGCAAAGCTGAAGGAACTGGATCTGATCAGTCAGGCACGGGTTACGATGAGGGATTTCACCCGTGAGCGGAACGGCAGCCTCATCCCGGTAGATGAGCAGACCAGAAATCACATGATTGCCAGATCCGACATGTCAGCGCGGTTGAATGCACAGATCAGGAATTCACAGGCTCAGGCGCAGCCCGTTGCTGAAGAGCCACAGCACGCTGCTGAAGAGCCGCAGCCCGCTGTTGAGGAGCCACAGCCCGCTGTTGAAGAGCCGCAGCCCGCTGTTGAACCGGTGCAGGCACAGCCGGAAGTACCTGTGAACGAACAGCCCATCGCTGAGCCGGAAGTGCCGGTGAATGAGCAGCCCATTGCTGAGCCGGAAGTAAACCTTAATCTGGATGATGACGATGCAGAATGGGAACTTAAAGACGACTTCTTGAATATGGATCAAGAACAGTTGGATAAGTGGGATGCCGAATTGCATGATAAATTAGATTCAGATCCGGAAGTCAATGACATACATCTTGAATTTGACGATGAAGATGACTTTGATGATTCTCTGAATACAGAAAAAACTTTGGCTGAGATAGACAGACAGTACGATCACCCGGATACGAAAATCAGCAGCTTTGTACATACTCATATCACCAATGATCTTAAGAGCCACTTTGTAGAAGGAACTCCTTTCAGCACCGCTGAGTGCCGGTTCCTTTTAAGCAGCGCACTCCTGTATCATACACTTTGCAGGGAATCTGAGGAACATACCGCAGAAACTGCCGGTTCCCTGACAGATATGCTGAAGAATCATCCCGACATCTTCACCTTTATGCATCTTAAGCTTCAGCAGTCCTACACAGTGAATGCATTTCTTCAGGCGATCCCGGAGGGAAGCACCATATCCATGGCAGCGATGAATCTTCTGCTGGAGCAGGCGAAGAACACTCCCGTTGACTCGGTAGATCTGTCTGCTGATGTGCTCACATCTGAGCAGTGTACAGACCTGCTGACTAATGAGATTCTGAACGATATGCTCCGTCAGGAACGTGCTGCAAATCAGACCGGTCAGCCGGGTGCTCTGGAGACCATGCTGAGCAGTAACCGAGAACATACCGAACTGCTGGTCGACTGTATCAGAAGATCGGATGCAATGAAGGAAATGATAAGTAAGGCCTCTGTGAATGGTCAGGTATCCTTTTCTGCAATATCAGCTCTGTTGAAGCAGATAAAAGAACCAGATTTCCTCAGCGAAAAATCGTTCTTCCAGACCTATGACGTGAACAAGCTTATGAGTGAATACATGTTTGACCGCGTGACGGCACTGAAGAAAGATAAAGATAACTCCCTGCAGCCACTGGGAGAACAGATGGCAGACTTGTCATACACGCACCGCAACAATATTCTTTCAGAGCTGCAGCGTTCCAGCCTCATGGATACTATGGCAGAAAATGCAGGTCTGAAAGACAAAGGCGTGCACTCCCTGAATGACTTAACGAAACTGCTGGGTCAGATACCGACTGCTGAGACTATCCTGAATACACCAGTACTCTCCGAGACCCCCTGCAGTGTGGCACTGGCAAACGATGCTCTGGACCGCATGGTGGATCTGGAGAAGAAGCGTCTGCGTGGTCAGCCGGAGCTAAAAAATGCATCCACCTGCCCGCTGGAACGTCTCATGAGAATCTCTCCGGATGCCAAGGACAAGCTGATAAACAACCTTGCCACCGGCAGCTTACTTACACAGATCTATGCGGAAGAACCGAATTTTGAAGCAGGCAAAATCTCTCTCTCAAGCATGCTGACATTGATCAAAAATATGGATAATAAGGAATATCTCTCTAATGCCTATGATGAAAATGTGCTGGATCAGAATATGTGCGAAGAACTGCTCAGCGACTATATGCTGGACAGTATGATAGAGATGCACCGTTCCACCCATAAAGGGAAAGCCGGTCTTCTGGAGAATCTGAAGGCGAACGATCCGGTCAGCTATAAAAAGCTGCGCAGCAAGCTGGCAGAGACCGATGATGTCCGTGGAGTCGTTGCTCCGGAGATTGATGAACTCTCCGGAAAACTGTCTCTGTCAAAAATGGGGGATCTCTTCCCGGAGGTTCGGGGTGCAAACTTCTGTAAGTGTGCAGTTGACAAAGCGATTGCAGTTATTAAAAGAGAAAATCAGAAGAACGATCCGCAGAAGCAGAAAGATTTAGAAAAGAATCAGATCAAGGAGCAAAAACCTGTTATGCCTCGCGGATAATGAGCCCCGTACAATGCTCCCGAATAAATTCGCTCCATGGCAACAGCTGTTCTATACCTGCGGACGAGTTTATGTGTTGTAAAAACTGCGGTTGAATTTTACAGCAGATTGGGATATACTATGGATGAAAGGAGTTGAGCAATATGCCAAATATCAAACCCATTTCCGATCTGCGAAATTACAGCGATGTGCTGCATGATGTGGCTGTTGGTGCTCCGGTTTTTCTGACAAAGAACGGGCGCGGCAGATATGCAATTCTCGATATGCAGGACTTTGAAAAGACACAGGCAACCATCCGGCTGATGAATGAACTTGCAAAAGGCCGAAAATCTGGTGAAGAGAAAGGCTGGCTGACATTGGAAGCCGTGGAGAAGAACCTCGGGATTGTCAATGAATAATTTGCATTTATCCGAAGAAGCCCAAAACGATCTTTTAGAAATCAAAGCCTATATTGAGGAAGAGTTACTGAACCCATCCGCAGCATTGGCAACCGTAAGTCGAATTACAAAGAGTCTCCGCATTTTACAGAACCACGCACAGGTCGGAGCTTCGCTATCTTCGATTGCGGACATAGAGAGCGATTATCGCTTTATTGTAAGCGGCAATTACATTAGCTTCTACCGTGCTTACGGCAGCGAAGTTTTTATTGACCGTATTCTCTACGCCCGCCGTGATTATATGCGGATTTTGTTCGGAGACAGTACAACAGATGAATAAATGACAAACCATTGAACCGCTTGTAGAAATACAGGCGGTTTTTTCATGTGCAAAAGGAGCGTCTGGCAGAGCAGACAGAAACGATCAAGACATTACGGGAAACTGTTGAAATGATGGCAGAAAAGATTGCCGGACTTCAGGAAACTGTGAATGAATTCCAGCGGAAACTCTTCGGTAGCAGCAGTGAACGAACAAAGAAAAAACCTGATTCTGTGGAAAGCGAAGAATCTACACCCATCACTGTAAAAAGTCATACCCGTACAAAGAAAGCAAAAGCAACGCGGGAAGATCAGTATGGCAATCTGCCGATACACAAGGTTGTGATTCCGCTTTCCGAACAGGAGCAGAAGTGCCCCTACTGTAATTCTCAGATGAAACGCATAGGTGAAACTTATGTCCGGGAAGAATTACGGATCACGCCTGCCAAGGTAGAGCGGATTCATTATTATCAGGAAAAATGGATTTGTCCTGTGTGTAAAACGGATGGAGACGGAACCTTTTTGGAATCAAA
>CAVFMZ010000103.1:0-9639 GCA_963623675.1 Firmicutes bacterium CAG:176
TACCTGCAGACGGTCCGTCTTTTGGCACTGCCCCTTCCGGAATATGGATGTGAATGTCATGCTCCTGGAAGTATTTCTTATCCAGGCCATAACCATCGCTGACGGAACGGATATAACTGATACCCGCCTTTGCAGACTCCTGCATGACATCACCTAACTGTCCTGTCAGTTCAAAAGCTCCTTTTCCCGGCATCAGATTGACTTCAATCTCCAGGGTATCTCCACCTACGCTGGTCCATGCCAGTCCGCGGACAACACCAATCTCATTTTTATCCAGTTTCTGCTGGAACTCATAGACGGTTTTTCCCAGATATTTTTCCAGATTGCGCTCTGTAATATGTACCTGCTTCTGACCTTTTTCCAGAATCTCCCGGTCTGCCTTTCTGCAGAGGGCTGCCAGGCGGCGCTCCAGGTCTCTGACTCCCGCTTCCCTGGTATACTGGTGAATGATCTTCTCCATGGCCTTCCGGCTTACGGAGAACTGTCCTTCAGAAAGTCCATGCTGCTTCATCTGCTTCGGTAACAGATGTTCCACGGCAATGTGCATCTTCTCATTCTCCGTGTAGCTTCCCACTTCAATGATCTCCATACGGTCACGAAGCGGTCTTGGAATGGTCTGCATATCATTTGCCGTACAGAGGAACATAACCTCTGACAAGTCCACCGGAAGCTCTACATAGTGATCCCGGAATTTTCCATTCTGCTCACTGTCCAGTACTTCCAGAAGAGCTGAGAAGGTATCGCCTCTGTGGTCGCTGCTTACCTTATCAATCTCATCCAGCACCATCAGCGGATTCTTCACTCCCGCCTGACGGATACCATCCACAATACGGCCCGGCATGGCTCCGATATAGGTTCTTCTGTGCCCCCGGATCTCTGCCTCGTCATGGACGCCGCCCAGACAGATCCGCACGTATTTCTTATCCAGTGCATGGGCAATGGAACGGGCTATGGACGTCTTACCGGTTCCCGGCGGTCCTACCAGACAAAGAATCGGCGTCTCTTTGGCATTGAGCATCTTCCGCACTGCCAGGAATTCCAGCACACGCTCTTTTACTTTCTTCAGACCATAGTGCTCTGCTTCCAGCACTTCTTCTGCTTTCTTCAGATCCAGGCAGTCTTCGCTTCGTTTATCCCATGGAAGCTCCAGCAGGGTCTCAATGTAACCGCGGATGACGGACGCCTCGGCGGAATTAAATCCGCTGTTCAGGAACCGCTGAATCTCTTTTTCCAGACGTTCCTTCACTTCATCGGAAGCCTCCAGCTTCGCAGCTGCCTCCCGGAACTGGGCTGCCTCCGCACTGGGACCGTCGTCCCCCAGCTCTTCCCGGATGACTTTCATCTGTTCCCGCAGAATGTATTCCTTCTGCTGTTTGTCCACCCGTGCCTTTACTTTTTCATGAATCTTTCTCCGGAATGCTTCAATCTCCATCTCATTATTCAAAATGATACACAGAGCATCATACCGGTCTGCAAAATTCATATTCTCCAGCAGTTCCTGCTGCTGTTCCCAGTCAAGCGGCGTGTGAATACTTACCTGCTCCATGAGACGCTCCAGTGTGGCGCTGGCGGAAACCTGTTTTTCCAGGTCTTTTCCGATCTTTCCGGTGCTCTGGCAGTACTGTTCAAAAATCTCCTTCAGATTCCGGAACATGGCCTCCTCCGGCAGATCGTCTGCGACCTCATCCGGGAGAACGGAAACCTCTGCTTCCAGATATTCTTCGCCTGATAATTCCAGCAGTCCTGCGCGATCCACGCCCTCTACCAGTACCCGCATGACATTATGCGGCATTTTTACAATCTGTTTTACCTCTGAAATGGTGCCCACAGCGAAGACTTCATCCTGCTCCGGGTTCTCCGTCTCCGGATCCCGCTGGGTTACCACAAACAGCGGCTGTCCTTCCGCGACCGCGCGTTCTACCGCTTTCACCGATCTGGAACGGCTTACGTCAAAATGGGTAATCATTCCCGGAAGAATCGTCATTCCCCTCAATGCCACCGCCGGCATTTTCAGTGTGGAATTCTCCATTTTCTCTTCCCCTCTCCGGTCAGAAAAAGGGCCTTATGTTGTAAGACCCTTTATTTCCTCGTAACTACTTTCTGGCAATCATCGGAACGCCGGTTCCATCCACCGCGTCCCTGGTCACCGTACAACTCTTAATTGTCTTATCCGACGGGATCGTAAACATCAGATCCATCATCGTCTCTTCCATAATGGACCGGAGTCCTCTGGCTCCTGTCTTTCTGGAAATGGTTTTATCTGCAATCGCCTTAATCGCTTCGTCGTCAAACTTCAGCTCCACGCCGTCCAGTTCAAACAGCTTCTGATACTGTTTGACAATGGAGTTCTTCGGCTCCAGCAGGATCCGTACCATATCATCCCGCTCCAGCGGCTCCAGAGATACGGAAATCGGCACACGACCCATGAACTCCGGAATCATACCGAATTTGATAAAATCTTCCGGAAGTGCATGTTTCAGCAGTTCGCCCACATCGTTCTGGCGCTTGTCACGGATGTCTGCATTGAATCCGATGGATTTCTGATCCATACGGGTCTCAATGATCTTATCCAGACCTTCAAACGCACCGCCGCAGATAAACAGGATATTGGTCGTGTCAATCTGGATCAGTTCCTGATGAGGATGCTTTCTTCCACCCTGAGGCGGAACAGAAGCAACGGTTCCCTCCAGGATCTTCAGCAATGCCTGCTGTACGCCCTCACCGGATACGTCTCTGGTGATGGACGGGTTCTCGGATTTACGGGTGATCTTATCGATCTCGTCGATATAGATAATTCCTTTCTGAGCCCTCTCAATATCGTAATCCGCTGCCTGAATGATCTTCAGCAGAATATTTTCCACATCCTCGCCCACATAACCAGCTTCGGTCAGTGTGGTTGCATCTGCAATCGCAAACGGAACATTTAAGATCTTTGCCAGGGTCTGTGCCAGCAGGGTCTTACCTGATCCGGTCGGTCCTAACAACAGGATGTTGCTCTTCTGAAGCTCCACATCCAGATCCTGTTCCGCAAGAATTCTTTTATAATGGTTATAGACAGCTACAGAAAGCACTTTCTTTGCTTTCTCCTGTCCAATTACATAATCGTCCAGGAATGCCTTGATTTCCTCCGGCTTCAGCAGGTTGATCTCTTCTGCTTCTGTGCCGTTCTCCTCTTCGCCCATCTCTTCTTCGATGATCTCAGAGCAGAGCTCCACGCATGCATCGCAGATATAGACGCCGTTCGGTCCTTTTAAGAGCTTCATTACCTGACTCTCTGTCTTGCCGCAAAAGGAACATCTGATTTCATTTCTAGCCATGTAGTTCTCTCTCCTAGTGTCCTGCGATTACCTGGTCAATGAGCCCGTAAGCCTTTGCCTCTTCCGCAGTCATATAATTGTCGCGATCGGTATCGCGCATGATCACGTCCAGTGTCTGGCCGGTCCGCTCTGCCAGGATGCTGTTCAGCTTTTCCTTGGTGCGGAGGATATGCTTTGCAGCAATCTCAATCTCCGTTGCCTGACCCTGTGCTCCGCCCAGCGGCTGATGAATCATAATCTCTGCATTGGGAAGTGCAAAACGTTTGCCTTTTGCACCGCCTGCCAGGAGGAAAGCTCCCATGCTGGCTGCCATACCGATGCAGATCGTGGATACATCACATTTGATGTAGTTCATAGTATCAAAAATCGCCATGCCTGCGGTTACGGAACCGCCCGGGCTGTTGATATACAGATGGATATCTTTTCCCGGATCCTCGGATTCCAGGAACAGAAGCTGTGCTACCACCAGGCTTGCTGTGGTCTCATTGACTTCTTCTCCCAGGAAAATGATTCTCTCTTTTAAAAGACGGGAATAGATGTCGTAGTTTCTCTCTCCTCTGCTGGTCTGCTCAATGACATAAGGTACTAATGCCATGTTGTATGTCCTCCTCTCAAACTTATGCTCAATAAGAGCATAAAAGGGCACAGCCTTCCCGCCATGCCCCCTCTGATCTCATATATAAGCCTGTGCTTATGCTTCTACTGCAGCGTCTGTTACCAGAGCGGCAGCTTTCTGGATCACGATATCTTTCTTCAGCTCTTCTTTCTGATACTCACCGAAGATCTCTTTTACTTTCTCTACATCCAGTTTGTACTGTTCAGCCATCTTAGCGTACTCAGCGTCCAGATCTTCCTCAGTTGCCTCAAGCTTCTCAGCTGCTGCTACTGCCTCAAGAACCAGTCTGCTCTGAATGTTCTGCAGTGCTCTCGGTTTCATCTGCTCTTTGTACTGATCCTCTGTCATTCCGGTGAACTGGAAGTACTGCTCAAGGGACAGTCCCTGACTCTGCATACGGCGCCCGAAGTCGTCCAGCATCTGCTGGGTCTGGTACTCAACCATTGCCTCCGGGATATCCATCTGAGCGCTCTCGATGATCTTCTCGATAACAGCGTCCTCTTTTACTCTCTGAGCCTCTTCCTCTTTCTTCTTCAGAAGGTTAGCCTTGATATCCTCTTTGTATGCATCCAGTGTATCGAACTCGGATACTTCCTGTGCAAACTCATCGTCTGCTTCCGGAAGCTCTTTTACTTTGATTCCGTTTACTTTGCATTTGAATACTGCTGCTTTGCCAGCCAGCTCTTTAGCGCCGTACTCCTCCGGGAAGGTTACGTTTACGTCAAGCTCTTTGCCGATCTCTGCGCCAACCAGCTGATCCTCAAATCCCGGGATAAAGGTGTTGGAACCGATCTCAAGATCATAGTTCTCGCCTTTGCCGCCGTCGAATGCAACGCCGTCAACAAATCCTTCGAAATCGATGGTAGCGATGTCACCCTTCTGTACTGCTCTGTCCTCAACAGTGACAGTTCTGGAGTTTGCCTCGCGCTCTTTATCAACCTCTGCCTGGATCTCCTCGTCAGTCACCTCAACCGGTGCCTTCTCTACCTGGATTCCTTTGTACTCGCCAAGAGTAACAGCCGGTTTTACAGCAACTTCTGCAGTAAAGACGAACGGTTTTCCGCTCTCGATCTGCTCTACGTTGATCTTCGGATAAGAAACGATCTCCTCACCGCACTCCTCAACTGCGTCAGAATATGCCTTCGGAAGCATTGCATCTACTGCCTCGTTGTAGAATACTTCTTTTCCGTACATTTTCTCGATCAGCTGTCTCGGTGCTTTTCCTTTACGGAATCCCGGAATGTTGATGCTCTTTTTCATTTTCTGATATGCACCCTGGATCGCTTTTTCAACGTCCTCTGCCGGAACCTCAACGGTCAGCTTTGCCATGTTTTTCTCTAATTTTTCTACCTGTACGCTCATATTAAAACTGTATCCTCCTTGTATTTATATATCAGTAAGTATTGCCTGATTTACATACCCATAGACATTTTAAGAGTATAACACAAAAAAAGGAGACTGTCCAGACAAAACGTCCGGACAGTCCCTTATTTTCTTATTTTTTTGCAGTTACTGTCCGGAAGACATCTGCTGTTCCTGCTTCATGATCATTTTTTTGACCATTTCGCCGCCGATGCTCCCAGCCTGTCTGCTGGTCAGATCGCCGTTATACCCCTCTTTCAGCGGCACGCCGAGCTCACTTGCAACCTCTTCTTTGAAGCGGTTCATGGCTGCTTTTGCCTCCGGTACTGCCATCTGGCTTCCGGATGTGCTGTTCTGATTCGTCATGCTGATCACCTCCATGACCCTAGTATGAGCAGAATCCTTACAGCCATACTGGAAAGTTCTCCCTGATTTTACTCTAAGGAAATATAACTATTCAGAACCCCATTCGCAAAACCGCTGCTGCACAGCTCTGAATAGTTACGAATAAACGATACCTTTTTTCAGTTCTTCTGCTTTTTCCGGTGATACCAGCTGTCTGACCAGATCAAGGGCAAACGGAATTGCCGTTCCCATGCCGCGGCTGGTGGTCACATTTCCGTCCTGCACAACTTCCTCAAAAAGAACCTCAGCACCTGCAAGCTTTTCTTCCACGCCCGGATAGCAGACCGCTTTCTTCCCCTTCAGAATACCAAGTCCGCCAAGTACGCCCGGTGCCGCGCAGATAGCCGCTACTTTTCTGCCGTTCTCTGCATACTCTTTCAGAAGCGTCCCCAGCGCCTCATGCTCTGCCAGATATCTGCTTCCCGGCATTCCGCCCGGCAACACTAAAAGTTCCCCTTCAGAGAAATCTGTCTCTTCAAAGCAGACATCTGCCGTTACCGGAATCTTATGGCTTCCCATGACAGTTCTGTCCTTCATAATGGATACCGTTGTTGTATCCACCCCTGCTCTTCTTAAAATGTCCACAACGGTCAGTCCTTCGATTTCTTCAAATCCATCTGCCAAAAACACGTATACTCTGCTCATCGCTTTGTACCTCCTTATCCGTAAACACTGGTAACTATTCAGATCCCCATTCGCAAAACCGCTGCTTCGCAGCTGTCTTCGTTTCACTACGGTCCCCGCTAAACGGATGTCCCCCGGACATCCAGCGACTTTGGCTCATGCATGACTCTGAATAGTTATAAACATTGTATCATTTCCCCTGAAATCATGCTACACTGTCTTCAGAAAAACAAATGGAGGCTTTCTGCATATGAAATCTTATGAAATCGAGCGCAAATATCTGGTGAAACAGGTGCCGGAAAATCTCGCTTCCTATCCGTTTCATGAAATCGAACAGGGCTATCTCTGTACAGAACCGGTGGTTCGGATCCGCCGTCAGGATGAGGAATATTATCTGACTTACAAATCCAAAGGGCTTATGATCCGCGAGGAATATAATCTCCCGCTGACGAAAAACGCCTACTTCCATCTGCGTGAGAAAATCGACGGACACCTCATCAGCAAACGCCGCTATCTCATCCCTCTCGCCCCCTATACCATTGAACTGGATGTATTCCGTTCCCCGAAAGACGACCTGATTCTGGCTGAAGTGGAATTTCCTTCCGAAGAAGAAGCTCTTGCTTTCACACCGCCGGAGTGGTTCGGAGAAGACGTAACCAATTCTTCTCTCTACCACAACAGTCATTTAAGTACGCTTTGATATCTTATCCTTAATCTCTTCCAGCATCTGTTCCGGTGTTTTTGCATCCTCCGGAATCTCCATCTGCACGGACTGCAGCCGGGCCAGCCGAAGTCTGGTCCGGATATCATCGGTTCCTTCCAGAACTTCGCTTTCCGTTTTTCCCATGAATACCTCCTTTTCTCTTTCGCATCTCATCGTGGTTACTTTCATATTACGTAACTATTCAGAACCCCATTCGCAAAATCGCCTCTGTGAGGCTTTACTTTTGCTCATGTGGTTACTATATTACATCATTTTGTTGCATAAAATCAATTTTTATCGACGTTTTTCTACATTTTGTTGTAATTTTCCAAGTTTTCCCGCGAACTTGCTATAATTCCCGCATAACAAATTCCCGGACGAGGTGTATTATGGCAGACCGCGACATCAGTAAAACTCTGCGGAATCTCCGCAGACAACTGGGCATCACCCAGGATGCAATCAGCAAGGAACTTCATATTTCCCGCCAGCTTTATGCATTTTACGAAAATGGCGTCCGTATTCCGGATGCAGAAATGGCCTGCGAACTGGCAGACTTTCATCATCTTACAGTCAGCCAGCTGGTACACGGCCAGTACAATGCAGGAGAAGCGCTCCTCTCGTCCCCTTCTCTTTCTTCCGAATCCAGAGAATTCTTCCGGATCTATCTCACATTATCTCCCGACGATCAGAACGCTATCCGTTCTTATCTGGAATTTCTGTATCAGTCTTCCGAAGAAGCCTGATATGCAATTTCTCCATTGCAGATGGTATAATGCACTTTCCCAGGAAGCTCCCAGCCCACAAAGGGACTGTTGGATGCTTTCGATGCAAAATGATCCACTTTCCATTTCTCATGTTCCCCGAAAATCACCAGATCTGCAGGCGCACCCTCAGTAATACTGCCCGGAATCATCCGGTAAAATTCTGCCGGTGCCTTGCTCATAAGCCGCATCAGATCCATCAATGTCAGATATCCCGGTTCCACCAGTGACATAATGCCAAGCCCCAGAGACGTTTCCAGACCTGTAATGCCGCTGGGTGCTTCTGCCAGCGGACGGGCTTTCTCCTCCGCACTGTGGGGTGCGTGATCCGTCACAATCATATCAATGGTTCCATCCTGAAGGCCGCCGATAATGGCCATGCGGTCTTCTTCTTCGCGAACCGGCGGATTCATCCGCGCCATGGTGCCATATTTGAGGACAGCTTCATCCGTCAGTGTAAAATGGTGGGGCGTTGCTTCCGCGTGAACGTCCGCTCCCAGCTTCTTCGCAAGGCGCACCAGCTCCACAGAATTTTTCGAGCTGATATGCTGAATGCAGACAGATGCTCCCGTGTGCAGCGCCAGCATACAGTCTCTTGCCACCATCACATCTTCCGCCGCCCTGGGTGCACCGCCATAACCCAGCTGTTCGGACACTTTTCCCTGATGCACACCGGGTGCTTTGATAAGTGCCGGATCTTCCTCATGAAATGCCAGCGGCAGTCCCAGTGCTTTTGCCCGCTCCATAGCTTCCAGAAGCAGTTTTTCATCCATCAGTGGAATCCCGTCATCGGTAAATCCGGCTGCACCGGCATCCGCCAGCGTCTCCATATCCACCAGTTCCCCGCCTTTCAGACCTTTGGTGACAGCTGCCGCCTGCAGCACATGAATGGGAGTCTGTTCCCCTTTTTTCTGCACATAATTCAAGGTTTCCACAGTATCTACCACAGGCTTTGTATTTGCCATGCAGACCACGGTCGTAAAACCGCCTCTGGCCGCGGCTGCCGCCCCTGTCTCAATATCTTCTTTGTAGGTCAGACCCGGATCCCGGAAATGCACATGGGCATCCATCAATCCAGGAGCCACCACCAGACCTTCCGCATTCAGAATTGCTGCTCCTTCTGCATTCAGGTTCTTTCCTGCTTTTTGAATCTTATTTCCATCCAGAAGTACATCCAGTACTTCATCCCTTCCAGTTACCGGATCCACGACTCTTCCATTTCGAATCAGTATCACGTATCTTTCCTCCTTGCATTACAAAATCTATGTATTTTCACTGTCTTATTCACGTAGCTTCATCATACCCCAGCCTCACAAAAACAGCAAGGAGAATTCCTTTTCTAAGATTTCTGTGATATAGTTTGTGTGTAACTATTCAGAGCCATGCACATGCTCGTAAATATGTGGCACATGCTTGGCATGATGACACATATTTCGGCGCATGTATATGGCGAGAAGCCATACATGAGCAGAAAAATCCGGAGGAATCTTATGAAATCACTTTTGAAAGGCTTATGTATCGGATTTTTAATTGGAATTCCGCTTCTGGCGGCCGGAACCTTCTTCTACAGCCGGTCACTGGAACAGACCGTGCCGGAAATTGCGGAAGAACCTGTGGCAGAACCGGAAGAACCCGCCACGGAGGAGCCTGCACCGGAGGTCCCGCCAGAGAAAGCTGCATCGTCCGTGGAGGAACCGAATGATTCCGGGGAGGAGCCTGTGCCGGAACCGGCAGAACCCACTGCGGAAGAATCCGGCAGCGCTCTTCTGGCTTTCGCCGGGGATGTGATGTTTTCTGACCCATTCCTGGCCTCCTACGATAAATCCGGCATCTCCGCCATTGCGGACAGTG
>CAVFMZ010000104.1:0-9629 GCA_963623675.1 Firmicutes bacterium CAG:176
CAAAAGCCCCCGACTTTGATGCCTACGGATTGCTCCGTGCTCCGCACTCCCACAATCCTACCCAATATTCGCATATCGTGGGATTATCATCCCACTTTTATGCTCATATCGGGGCGGGTCCCAAGGTCTTTCACCCACTTATGAGCGAACTCATGTGAGTTTAGACCTTTTGACCCTGGCATCTTAAGATGCATATAGCATACCACAAGGAGCGGCGGATTGCAATTGAAAAACAGGGAGGAACATCGTATAATAAGGATAATTGTTATCAAAATATGTAGGACGGGGAAACGGTATGGATGCGGAAAAAGAGCGCTCCCTTGCAGCGGAAGCGGTAAAACTGACAGGCTTCTGGCTTCGGAAACGGCTGCCCTGGATGAGCAGCGCATGTTCTGTGCCGGAACATGTCTGGCGGGAATGGGAAAGCTCCGGGACAGATGGAGTGCGGATTTGCTGGAATGCTTCAGAAGTCTGCATTTTTTTTAAAGAGGGTACAGCGATATTGGCCCGTAAATACCTGCATTTGCTGCTCCATGGATTATATCTGCATCCCATGCGGAAAAGCAGAGGGGAAGAGCGGCTCTGGTGGCTGGCCTGTGATCTGATGACCGAGTACCGGATCGACCGTCTGGATGTGCCGGGATTTTCCCGTCCGGTACCTGCAGAGCGAAGCCGCAGCTATCGGAAAATAAAGGAAGCAAGGGCGGAACTGACAGAACAGGGCGTTGCCGGATGGCTGACAGATCTTCCTGAGGAACAGATCCGGGAACTGGAAGAAATTTTCCGGTGGGATGACCACACCTGCTGGCAGAGAGAAAATGATGAACCGGAACATCGCATGGCACAGATTTCGGAACGGTTGGAAGAACTGAAGCTTCGCACAGAAGCAGTTCATCGATGGCGGACCGTCTGGATGCAGGCTCCCGTACAGCGGCAGGAACACAAACGGCAGGCTGGCGGCAGTGCCGGAAACCAGTGCGAAATGATCCGGCTGGAAGAAGACAGGCAGTATGATTATCGGGGATTTCTGAAAAAATATGCAGTCTGGGGAGAGACTTTAAGCCTTGATACGGACAGCTTTGATTATCTTCCTTATGATTACAGCCGCAGGATGTATGAGAATCTGCTGCTTCTGGAACCGCTGGAATATAAGGAAGTGCGCCGTCTGCGGGAATTTGTCATTGCCATTGATACGTCAGGATCCTGTTCCGGCAAAGTAGTCAGGCAGTTTCTCACAGTGACCTGGGAAATCTTTCAGGAGCGGAAAAATTTTTTTGAACAGATGAACATCCATATCATTCAGTGTGACTGTGTGATTCAGGAGCATGTGCGGATTACCTGCAGGGAGGAATGGCAGGAGTATGTGGATCATATGGAAGTCAAAGGACACGGAGATACGGATTTTACCCCGGTATTCCGGCTGGTGGATGAGATGATCCGGGAAAAAGAACTGACAAATCTGAAGGGACTTTTGTATTTTACGGATGGGGACGGTATTTATCCGGATTGGATTCCTTCCTATGAGACAGCGTTCGTATTTTTAAACCGGGAACTGAAAAAGGGAAAGACGCCGGACTGGGCGGAAGATCTGACCCTTGGATTGGAGATATAGCATGAATATACAGGAAGCCAGAGAGGAGATTATCGAGACCGTGCGGGCCTATACGGCAAGAGACGAGGCGGGATGTTTTCGGATTCCCACGGTGCGGCAGCGACCGCTTCTCATTATGGGACCGCCCGGTATCGGCAAGACGGCGGTGGTGGAACAGGCAGCCAGGATCTGCGGCGTGGGACTGGTATCTTATGCCATGACCCATCACACCCGGCAGAGTGCGGTCGGTCTGCCGCAGCTGGTGCATCACCGATATGGGGAAGAGGACTGCACAGTGACGGAATACACCATGAGTGAGATTGTGGCGTCCATCTATGATTATATGGAAGCAACCGGATTCCGGGAGGGCATTCTTTTTCTGGATGAGATCAACTGTGTGTCGGAGACGCTGGCTCCTACCATGCTGCAGCTTCTGCAGTTCAAGATGTTCGGAACTCATCGGGTGCCGGAAGGCTGGATGATCGTGGCGGCCGGAAATCCGCCGGAGTTCAACCATGCAGTGCGGGAACTGGATATGGCAGCTCTGGACCGGGTGCGGACGCTGGAAGTGGAAGCAGACGTGCAGATATGGCAGTCCTATGCAGTGGAGAGGGGCATACATCCTGCGGTGCTTTCCTATCTGAAAATGAAACCGGAGCAGTTTTATCAGGTGACGGAGACCAGGAAGAAGAAAGCGTTTGTCACGGCCAGAGGATGGGAAGATTTATCTGCGGTTTTAACGGAGTATGAGCGGCAGGGGCTGGCTGTAGGAACTTCCTTTATGGCAGAATTTTTGAGAAATCCGGAGGTGGCGGCAGATTTTGATACCTATTACCGGATGGATCGGAAGTTCCAGGGACGGTACAGGCTGCCGGAACTTCTGGACGGAAAACTGCCGGAATCCGAAGAAACAGAACTGATGCAGAATCTGCAGCAGGAAGGAAAAGATGCAGCATGTATGTGTGTTCACCATCTGCTGACAGCTGTATCAGAACGGATGACTTCCTATGGAATTCATGTACGGCAGCAGAAGCGTCTTCAGGAGGTGCTGTCCTACCGGAACCGGTATCTTACGGAACACGGGGAAGGAACGCTGCGGGAATATCTGGAGCAGCGGAAGAAAGAACTTCGTATCCGGAAGGAGCATGGCCTTTTAAAGAGCCAGGAAGAGCAGCTGGAACAGTGGGTAGACCAGAGACTGGTAAATGGTGTAGAATATCATGTTGTGGAGCAGCGGACCCTGGAAGAAGAAAAAGAAGCAGTGCTGGAGGCCATGAACCGGGGAACAGATTTCCTGGTGCAGACCTTTGGAACCGGACTGGAGCTGGCAGACTGGCTCTGGGGCCTGAAACATCACGGGGATTACCGGCTTTTGGGATTTCAAAGACCGGAATATGACCATATGACAGAAGAAAAAGATCTGGAGCAGAAGCTTCGGGATCAGTTAAAGGAAATGGAGGAACAATATGAAACTCGTAATCGCATCTGATATTCACGGATCTGCATATTATTGCAGAAAATTACTGGAGCGTGTGGAGCAGGAACAGCCGGACAGACTGGTATTTTTAGGAGATATTCTGTATCACGGCCCGAGAAATGATCTGCCGAAGGAGTATGCACCGAAGGAAGTCATTGCCATGCTGAATCCGCTGAAAGAGAAGATTCTCTGCGTCCGTGGCAACTGCGATACGGAAGTGGACCAGATGGTGCTGGAGTTCCCGATTCTGGCAGATTATGCATTTTTATACGAGAAAGGACGCATGATTTTCCTGACCCACGGACATGTATTCAATGAGAAAAACCTGCCAATGCTGGGCAAAGGGGACATTCTTCTCCATGGGCATACCCATGTACCCGTATGCCGGGAACATGAGACATACACCTATCTGAATCCAGGTTCCGTTTCTATTCCGAAGGAAAACAGTGCCCATAGTTACATGACTTATGAGGACGGACTGTTCCGGTGGAAGGATCTGGACGGACAGGTTTATATGGAGTATCGAATCTAAAGAAATGTTACAGTTCACAGGTAATAAGTGTTCGGTGGAAATAACAGACTGTGAAAGGAACGTCCGCAGTCCCGGTACTTCCTGAGAATGAGCCACAGGCGATATTCGAAGGTTAGTACCGCTGGATCGAGGACTTAGCGCGAGCGGTTCCGCTCACATTCTGTTATTTTCACTTATATGCTTGCCTGTGAACCGGAACAAAAATTTATATTTATTCATAAAAAAGCTTGCAATCGTGAATAAAAGCATTATAATAAGTCAATGATAAAAGTTTATGATACTTTTTATGAGGAGGAAACTATTATGAAAAAGAAAATCGTAAGCGTAATGCTGACAGCAGCTATGGCAGCTACTCTTCTTGCAGGATGCGGAAGCAGCAGCGAGGCAACTGATACTGCAGCAGAGGAGACTACTGAGGCGACTGACGAGACGGCCGAAGCAGATGCTGAGCCGGAAGAGGTTGGCGATGTTGCTGATGAGGGTACAGAAGCATCAGAATTTACCACTGTAGAGCCGGGCATTCTGACTATGGGTACCAACGCAGCATTCCCGCCGTATGAGTACAAAGACGGAGATACCATCGTAGGTATCGACGCTGAGATCGCACAGGCACTGGCTGACAAACTTGGTCTGCAGCTTGAGATCGTTGATATGGACTTCTCTTCCCTGATCACTTCCATTCAGTCCGGCAAGATTGATATCAGCCTTGCAGGTATGACTGTAACTGAGGAGAGAAAACAGAACGTAGACTTTACTGATTCTTATGCAACTGGCGTACAGTCCATCATCGTAAAAGAGGGATCTGATATCCAGTCTGTAGATGATCTGGAAGGCAAACTGATCGGTGTTCAGGAAGGAACTACCGGACATCTGTACTGCTCTGATGATTACGGCGAAGAGAACGTAATCGCATACACCAACGGAGCAACTGCTGTACAGGCACTGCTTCAGGATAAGGTTGACTGTGTTGTTATCGACCAGCAGCCGGCAAAAGCTTTCGTAGAGGCTAACGAGGGTCTGCAGATTCTTGATACCGCATATACCACTGAGGATTATGCAGCAGCTGTATCCAAGGACAACCCGGCATTGACCGCAGCACTGAATACTGCACTTCAGGAGCTGAAGGATGATGGAACCATCCAGGGAATCCTTGACAAATACATCAAAGCAGAATAAGCTTACTTATTAGTAAGGAGCATCAGCGGAGGTGTTCAGTTTTTTGTTGAACACCTCCGCTTTTTTACGATAAATGAAAACAACGTGGATATATAAGAAGCAAACTGTGGATAAATTGCTGTTTATATATCCATATTGGTGGAGAACGAAAGGAGAAGAAGGAATGTTTGAAAACCTGAAAATGGGACTTTATCAGACTTTTATACTGGAAGATAATTATCAGTATTTCATAAGAGGTCTGGGGACGACTTTAACCGTTACAGTATTTTCATTGATATTGGGATTGATATTGGGAGTGATCGTTGCGGTGATCCGTTCCGCCCATGACCAGCAGCCGGAGAGAAAGAAGGGACTGCTGTTGAGGATACTGAATACCTGCTGTAAGGTCTATCTGACCGTGATCCGTGGGACGCCTATGATGGTGCAGCTTCTGATTATGTGGTTCGTTGTCTGGGCCAGTGCCCGTGCAACCGACAGCAACATGATCCGCTGTGCAGTGCTGGCATTTGGCATCAACTCCGGAGCATATGTAGCTGAGATCATCCGTTCCGGCATCATGTCTATTGATAAAGGACAGATGGAGGCAGGACGTTCCGTAGGACTGACCTATGCAACAACCATGCGTTATATTATTATACCGCAGGCTTTCAAAAATGTTCTTCCGGCTCTTGGAAATGAGCTGATTACCCTGCTGAAAGAGACGTCAGTTGTAACGGTCATCGGACTTCGTGACCTGACCAAAGGCGCCATGATCATCCAGTCCAAGACCTATCAGGCACTGGTGCCGTTTCTTGCTATTGCAGCAATCTATCTGGTGATGGTTATGTTTTTAACATGGGTTATGGGAAAACTGGAACGGAGGTTAAGACAGAGTGATTTACGTTAAGGGATTATCCAAATCATACGGTGACAATCTGGTCATCAAAAATATTGATATGCATATTGCTCCGGGAGAGAAAGTAGTTATCATCGGACCGTCCGGTTCCGGAAAATCTACCTTCCTGCGCTGCCTGAACCTTCTTGAACAGCCGACTTCCGGAAGTATCGTATTTGACGGACAGGAGATTACCGATCCGAAAGCGGATATCAACGAGATCCGCCGCCACATGGGAATGGTATTCCAGCATTTTAATCTGTTCAACAACCTGACCGTTATGGACAATATCACGCTGGCTCCCATTAAATTAAAGATCATGACAAAGAAAGAGGCAGAGGCGGAAGCCATGCGTCTTCTGAAACTGGTCAATCTGGAAGAAAAGGCAAATGCTTACCCGGCACAGTTGTCCGGCGGACAGAAGCAGCGTATTGCCATCGTTCGTTCCCTGGCCATGAAACCGAAGGTAATGCTTTTTGATGAGCCGACTTCTGCACTGGACCCGGAGATGGTTGGTGAGGTTCTGGATCTGATGAAAAAGCTGGCTGACGATGGTATGACCATGGCAGTGGTTACCCACGAGATGGGATTTGCACGAGAAGTGGCAACCAGAGTGGTATTTATGGACGAAGGCATTATTATGGAAGAGAACAATCCGAAGGATTTCTTCGAACATCCGCAGAACGAGCGGCTGAAAAGTTTTCTTGCAAAAGTGTTGTGATTTCTTATTTTCTATGATAGAATGAATCTGTTTAACACGTAGGAGGTGTGAAGATGGAGATTTTAAGATATATCCTCATGGGGATTTTCGTGTTAGTATGTATCGTAGCTACCGTACTGGTACTGCTTCAGGAGGGCAGATCCCAGGGTCTTGGCGCCATCGCAGGTGCAGCAGAGAGCTACTGGGGTAAGAATAAAGGACGTTCCATGGAAGGAAATCTGGAGAAATGGACCAAGATTCTGATGGTTGTTTTCTTCGTTCTGGCAGTTGTCCTGAACCTGAGCATTTTCTAATATTGAAATGAGACATGATAAGCACTCCTATCTACAGGGGTGCTTATTTTCGTATAGGATGAGGAACAATAAAAGTGAGGATTACTGTTCGCACAGCAGCCAGACACTTGCTGTCAGGCTGCGTAAGAACTTGATTCAGGGGGAGCAGGCTCCTTTGCGAAGCAAAACTTTAATGAGCCTGCGAATTTTGTTGCTGGAACGAGGTACGAGTGAACAGGAACAATGAGGTGACGATATGACGGAAGAACAGATGAAAGAGAGAAAGAAGATGCTCTGCGACCTGATGGACAACGATCTCTATGTGCCCATGAAGATCAAGGAGCTGGCAATCCTTCTGGATATTCCCAAAGAGAAGCGGTCAGATTTGCAGGAAGTGCTGGATCAGCTCATGCTGGAGGGAAAAGTGGAAGTATCCCAGAAGGGTAAATACAGCAAAGGCAAAGGAAAGCTGCTGGCGGGTGTATTTACTGCACACGCCAAAGGCTTTGGCTTTGTGACCGTGGAAGGCATGGACGATGATATTTTCATCAGTGAGGACAACACCCATGGAGCCATGCATCAGGACACGGTGCAGGTGATGGTGAAGCCGGGCATCAGCGGGAAGCGCCGGGAGGGCGTGGTGACGAAGATTCTCTCCCGCGGCACGGTAAAGCTGGTTGGCATTTACCAGGAGAGCAAGAATTACGGCTTTGTGATTCCTGATAATGAGCGGTTCATCCGGGATATTTTTATTCCGAAGGAGCAGTCCCAAGGGGCCATGAACGGCCATAAAGTGGTGGTGGAACTGACGGATTACGGCACCGAGCGGAAGAATCCGGAAGGAAAAGTCGTGGAGATTTTAGGACACATCAGTGATCCGGGCACCGATGTGCTGTCCATCGTGAAGGGCTATGATCTGCCGACGGAGTTTCCGGAGAAAGTTATGAACCAGGCGGAGAAAGTGCCGGATGCCATCAGCGAGGCAGATATGATGGGACGCATGGATCTTCGAAATGTCCAGATGGTGACCATCGATGGCGAGGATGCAAAGGATCTGGACGATGCGGTATCGCTTACGCGAGATGGAGAAAATTATGTGCTGGGTGTCCACATTGCCGATGTGGCCAACTATGTGCAGGAGCGGAGTGCCCTTGACCGGGAAGCTCTGAACCGGGGCACCAGTGTGTATCTGGTGGACCGGGTGATTCCCATGCTGCCGCGGAGACTTTCCAATGGCATCTGCTCTTTGAATGCAGGAGAGGATCGTCTGGCCATGAGCTGCATCATGACGGTGGACAAAAAAGGAACTGTGGTGGATCATGTGATCACCGAATCGGTCATCCATGTGGATAAACGGATGAGTTATACCGGAGTGCAGAAGATTCTGGACGGAGATACAGATGCCCTTGCAGAGAATGAAGTGCTGGTGCCCATGATCCGGGATATGAAGGAATTGGCAGATCTTCTGCGGACAAAGAGAAAGAAGCGAGGCTCCATTGATTTTGATTTTCCGGAGACGAAAGTCATTCTGGATGAACAGGGAAAACCGGTGGATATTAAACCTTACGACCGGAATGCGGCTACAAAAATCATTGAGGATTTCATGCTTATTGCCAATGAGACTGTGGCAGAGGATTATTTCTGGCAGGAAGTTCCGTTCCTTTACCGGACCCATGACAATCCGGATCCGAACCGTATGAAAAAGCTTGCCACCTTTATCAATAACTTCGGCTACAGCATCCGTATGAAGGATGATGAAGTGCATCCGAAGGAACTGCAGAAGCTGCTGGCAAAGCTTGACGGCACACCGGAAGAGGATCTCATCAGCCGGCTGACCCTGCGTTCCATGAAGCGGGCCAGATATACCACAGACTGTACCGGACACTTTGGTCTGGCAGCCAAGTATTACTGCCATTTTACGTCTCCGATCCGCCGGTATCCGGATCTCCAGATCCACCGGATCATCAAGGACTGTCTCCGCGGACGGATGAATGAGGAAAAACGGCAGCATTATGAAGCCATTCTTATCGATGTGGCAAAGCAGTCCAGCGAGCGGGAGCGGAAAGCCGATGAAGCCGAGCGGGAGACCATCAAGCTCAAGAAAGTGGAGTACATGAGCCAGCATTTGTGGGAAGTGTACGAGGGCGTCATTTCAGGTGTCACCGCCTGGGGCATCTATGTGGAACTGCCGAATACCGTCGAAGGTCTGGTGCGCGCTGCCTCTTTACAGGGCGATTATTTTGAGTATAATGAAAATGAGTATGCCATGGTCGGAACCCACACCGGAAAAGCCTATAAATTAGGCGAAAAAGTCCGGGTACAGGTCGTGGCTGCAGATAAAATGACCAGAACCATTGACTTTGAACTGGCAGAAGACGAAGAAGAGTGAGGAAGGCATGGCAAAGGATAGTATTAAACTGATTGCAAATAATAAGAAAGCATACCATGACTATTTTGTAGAGGAGACCTATGAGGCAGGCATCGCCCTCCACGGAACGGAAGTAAAATCCCTCCGTATGGGAAAATGCAGCATCAAAGAGTCCTTCGTCCGCATTGAGAAAGGCGAAGTCTTTATCTATGGAATGCATGTAAGTCCCTACGAAAAAGGAAATATTTTCAATCGTGATCCTCTGAGAGTGAAGAAGCTTCTTTTTCACAAAAGTGAGATCAACAAACTGGTGGGAAAGATCGCGGAGAAAGGCTATACGCTGGTTCCGCTGAAAGTGTATTTTAAAGGAAGCCTCGTAAAAGTGGAGATCGGCCTTGCCAAAGGTAAGAAACTCTATGACAAACGTGCAGATATTGCGAAGAAAGATATGCGGCGTGAGGCGGAGAAAGAATTTAAGGTCAGGAACCTGTAATTAGTGCTTTACAAATACTTCCCGGTATGGTAAAGTAATCGGGTATGAGTTTAGCCGTCATTCAGAGCCCGGACAACTCCGACCGACCCTTAATGACAGGTGATGAAAAGAACAGGAGGAAATAT
>CAVFMZ010000105.1:0-9497 GCA_963623675.1 Firmicutes bacterium CAG:176
GGAATTTTGCTCGATCAGAGCTCCGAGAATGAAGTATGAATTAGTCAGACTAACTGTATGCCCAAATCATAACACACAGTTATCAAAAAAGCAACTACTTTTATACATTTCATGAGCCATTCATTTTTCCATTTAACTAACTTTCATCAGGTGGAACTCTCGCCCTCTGAATTTTCCTCAGACCCACACTTTTCCCGAAACACAGGAATTTTTCGCCGCCAAACCCCGATTCTGACCCATTCCACCTAAAAAAGCTTGTTGTAGCCCTCCCAAACAGGAACCCGCGGGCTGGTTTTCTGATATAGACCCACGAAGTTCCTCCCCGCAGAATAGTTTGTCATGTGGAAACGGAGTTTCCTATTGTATAATTGAACTGAAAGCAGGATGTGATTTTCCGATGTCTGATGCCCTCTAGTAACAAAGGAGAGTGATGCCCTATGAACACAATGGAAGTCTTAACTTTGTTGTTAGTAATTTTTGCGGCTCTGTCCTACATAGACAATCATTTTGACAAAAAGAAATAGCATCCCTACCGCCTAAAGTTGAGGATGCTATTCTTTATCTAACACACTGAGGGCAAATCGGAATCATATCCGATTCGCTTTCTAAGTAAATTATACACTAGGGCGCTTGTATTTTCAAGCGCCCTTTTTAATGAAATATATTTTCTATTTCTTATTTCCGTCAGATTCTTCTTCATCCTCCGGCGGGGTCTCCAGCATGGAGTATGCAATATTGGTTGCATGGTCAGCCACACGTTCGAAACCGGAAATGGTATCGGAAAATACCATGCCTGCTGCTGCAGAGCACTCATTCTTCGTCAGACGTTCAATATGTTTTTTCTGAAGCTGACGCTCCATCTCATCAATGCTGTCCTCCAGGGTCATGATATCATGAAGATGCTCACGGCTGTTGTTGGCGAACATGTCCATGGCATACTTCAGGATGGTGTTCACTCTGGAACCCATCTCTTTTAACTCCTCCACTGCCGTATCACTGAAAGCGATCTGCTCCTTGATACGGGTCTGTGCGGAATCAGCCAGGTTCTCGGCGTGGTCACCGATGCGTTCGATATCATTTACCACATGGAACAGGGCGCCGATGCTCTTGCTGTCATCGATAGGAAGAGTCATCTGGCTGATCTTCACCAGATAATTGGTGATCGCATGGTTCATGAAGTTAATCTGTTTTTCCACTTCATAGATCTTATTGATTTCATTCTCGTTCAGAGTAATCAATGCATCCAGACCTCTGTTCAGGTTCTCATAAGCAAGTTTTCCCATATGTTCCAGTTCCCTGACTGCCTCGATAACAGCCGTTGTGGGAGAAAATACAGTCTTCTTGCCGATGTAAAGGAGTTCGCATTCCCCCTCCGCATCAGCAGTATGATCCTCGCCCGGAACTGCCAGATACGTCAGTTTAACGATTCCCTTTGTAAACGGAAGCAGCATAATTACCTGACTGATCTTGAAAAGTGTATGGGCATTTGCCACACTTCTTCCCGGATCCGGTCCCGAGATGGCACGCAGTCCGGCAAGCACCAGATCCCCTGCCAGAGTCAGAACGATGAAGATAATAATCGTTCCAATAATATTGAAGAACAGATGAATCAGAGCTGCTCTCTTTGCATTTTTATTTCCATTCAGAGACGCCAGCAGTGCGGACATACAGGCACCGATATTACATCCCAGAATGATATAGAAGCAGATCGGAAGTTCCATCAGACCCTGCTGTGCCATCAGAAGAAGGATACTGACCGTCACAGAGGAACTCTGGATGATTGCAGTAATGACCGTTCCGAGAAGCACCGCCAGAAAAGGATTGGTAAGCCCACCCAGAAAATCTGCCACCATAGGAGAATTCTTCATGTCCGACATACTGCCAGACATAATATTCAGTCCCATAAATAGAACTCCAAATCCCAGAATGACTTCACCGATCTTCTTAATTCTGTCATTTTTTACAAACTGCGTCATCAGCACACCCACAAAGAGGATGACCGGCGCATATGCTGACAGGTTAAAGGATACCAGCTGCGATGTGACCGTCGTACCGATATTTGCTCCAAAAATAACACCGGCTGCCTGATACAGGTTCATCATGCCGGCATTTACAAAGCTGACGACCATAACCGTCGTTGCACTGGAAGACTGGATCACTGCACAGAACAGAATTCCGACCAGTGTTCCCATGACCCGGTTCGAAGTTACCGCTTCCAGAATGGAACGCATTCTGGCTCCGGCTGCCTTCTCCATACCATCACCCATCTGATGCATACCCAGAAGGAAGAGGCCAAGGCCACCCATCAGTGTTACAATTACACTCAAATTCATTTTTTCTCTACCTCATTCGTCTATTTTGACAAATCGTAACCATTCAGAGCTACATTCGCAAAATCGCCTCTACGAGGCTGTCTCCGTTTCACAGCAATCCTCGCTGAACGAATGTCCCCCGAACCAGCGACTTTTGCTCATGTAGGGCTTCTCGCCATATACATGCTCCTAAATATGTGTCATCATGCAAGCATGCGCCACATATTCACGGGCATGTGCATGGCTCTGAATGATTACAAAACAAAAGCGTATGTTCTTTAACATACGCTTTACTTATACTTTACATGAATTTCAGAAAACTTACAAGGGTTTCTTTTGTTTTATTTTGCTTTTTCCCCAATTAACGTCAGAGAGAATCCGGTTCTTCAGCATTTCCAGGGATTCAAATTTCTGCTCCGGACGTTCAAAATCAAGGAATTCCACCCGAAGCTTTCTGCCATAGAGATCCCCACTATAATCAAACAGGTAGGTCTCTACTCCTTTTTGCTCTGTCGCGCCTACAGTCGGCTTGTATCCGATATTTGTAATGCCATAGTATTCCCATTCTTCTCCGTCAAGCGGAACCGTTCTGGTAAGGTAAACCCCGTTAGGCGGAAGCAGTTTCACCTGCGGTGGAAGCAGATTCGTCGTTGGAAGTCCCAGTGTCCGGCCGATCTGCCGGCCATGGAGCACTTCCCCGGTCACATAGTAAGGATATCCCAACAGTTCATTGGCCAGCGGAATATTTCCCTCATGCAGCGCCTCTCTGATATAGGTACTGCTGATATCCCTGCCATGGCTCTGTTCCTTTTCCACCACTTCTACCTGAAATCCATACCGGCCGCCCAGTTTCTGCAGAAGCTGATAATCTCCCCTGCGCTGATACCCGAAATGAAAATCTGTTCCCACTGCAATAAAAGCAGCTTTCAGCTGCTCCACCAGCACTTTTTCCACGAAGAGCTCCGGCTCCATATGAGCCAGTTCCGGCACAAATGGGCATTCCACCAGACATTCCATGCCTTCCTCTTCCAGCATGGTACGGCGCTCTTCATTTGTAATAATGTTCTGAGCGGATAAACCGGACAAAATCCGGGTGGGATTCTGGGTAAAGGTAAAAATAACCGGTGCAAGACCATTTTCCTTCTGTTTCAGCACCTCATCCAGAAGCTTTCGATGCCCCCGGTGAAGTCCGTCAAATTTTCCCAGGCTGACCGCAGACGGCCGGTCCATGGTATATCCGATTTCACCTGTCACATACTTCATACTGTCTCTTTTCACTTCTCGTAAAACATTTTTTCCGGACGGAACTGATTTCTTCGGCTATCGTAAGCATAGACACCGATGAATACCCCATCCGGGTCATAGACACGGAACCTTTTTCCACCGTCCAGGGAAGTTTCCGATGACTTTTCCACCATCTGGCCGTTTTCTGTCAACGCCTGTGTGGATGTAAAGGGATTGCCGTTGTAGCCAAGCTTTGCTGCCGCTTCCGTAAGTGTAAGCACCGGACAGTCCGAGAAGACCTGGTCGACGGGCAGCACAATCTCAGAAATCCGGTTCTCATCCCGGTACTGCTCCACCTGTGCCAGCGTCAGGCTGTCTTTAATGACAAACTGCCCCACTCTGGTCCGCAGAAGGCGTTCCATGCAGCCATGGCACCCAAGTTTCTCACCGATGTCATGACACAGGGTACGGATATAGGTACCCTTGGAACAGGACACGGTCATCCGCACTCTCGGAAGATCCACCTCTTCAATCTGAATCTCGTGGATTTCCACCGGGCGGGCTTTCCGCTCCACCTCTTTTCCGGCTCTTGCCAGATCACAGAGCTTCTGCCCATTCACCTTCAGCGCCGAATACATGGGTGGAATCTGCTCATAAGACCCCACAAAGCTCATAATTGCCTCCCGGATCTCTTCTTCGGAAACTTCCACAGGTGCTTCCTGCAATACGGTTCCTGACACATCCTGGGTGTCTGTGGACTGTCCCAGCAACAGTACAGCCTCATAGACCTTGCTGTGATCTGTCAGCATGTCACAAAGCCTGGTTCCTTTTCCCAGACACACAGGAAGGACGCCTTCCGCATCCGGATCCAGCGTCCCTGTATGTCCGATTTTTTTCTGTTTTAAAATACCGCGCAGCTTCGCCACCACATCATGGGACGTAAAGCCGCGCTCCTTGTAAATATTAATAACTCCGTTAATCACTAATCTTCCTGCCCTTCAAGCTGCCGCTCGATGTGTAAGGTTAAATTATTTACAATATCATGGAATGTTCCCTTCATGGTCACTCCGGCTGCACGGACATGTCCGCCACCGCCAAAATAAGAAGCCACTTTACTTACATCCACAATATTTTCAGAGCGAAGAGATACTTTATACTCCATGTAATCGGTCTCATAGAGGAAAATAGCAACCTCCACGCCCTCCGTCTGCTTCATCTGGCTGACAATACCATCCAGATCTGTGGTGGTTACGCCGAAGAAATCCATATCCTTCTGCTTCATGGCACTGACAATGCATCTGCCATCCAGAAGGCGCATGCTCTCCAGCAGTGCTTTTCCAAGCACCTGGTTCTGCCGATAAGTCTTTTTATAAAAGGTTCTCTCCAGAAGCTCCGTATAGGGAATTCCTTTTTCCATCAGGGAAGCAGCCAGCCGCATCGTCTCCGGTGAAGTACAGCTGTACTGGAACACGCCTGTATCATGGGCGATCCCCACATACAGGGCAGATGCTGCATCATTGGAAATTTTTTCCATATCCAGCAGTCTGCAGATTACTTCGCAGGCGGAGCTTGCGTCTCCGTCAATGATATTGGTCAGCGCATATCCTTTGTTGCTCACATGGTGGTCAATGCAAAGGGTTTTTCTGGCCTTTTCAAAAGCCGGCTGTGCTTTTCCAAGGCGATCCAGGGCCGCGCAGTCCACGGCGATGAACAGGTCGTATTCCCGTTCCTCACCGTCAGGCTGCCGGAGTTCTGAATAGCCTTTGAGCATGGAAAACTTCTCATCCGGCTTTTCCAGCCACATGTCCGCTTCCACCTGTGGAAAGTTATCATTGATATAAGTCCATAATCCGATGCAGGCGCCAACGCTGTCACCATCCGGCCGGATATGACCGGCAACGGCCACTGTAGTAACGCCTTCCAGTTCTTTCTGCAGCTGCATACTTATTCCCCGTCTTTCTCTTCACTCGCTCCGTCTTTCCGTACCACATCATCAATCATTTTGGACATATTCACTCCATATTCAATGGACTGATCCAGCACGAACGTGATCTCCGGCGTATTCCGGAGGTTCAGCTCTTTTGCCAGCTGACGGCGCACATAACCTACTGCACTTTTCAGTCCTGCCATGGTATTTGCCTGCGCCTCTTCATTCCCGAGAACGCTGATAAATGCCTTGCAGGTCTTCAGATCCGGTGCCACTGATACGGATACCACCGAGGTCAGTGGGCTGATACGCGGATCTTTGATCTCACCCCGGATGATCTCGGAGAGGACTTTCTGTACCTCTCCATTGATCCGGGTATTTTTAATACTGTTTTTTCTCATTCTATCTCGGCACCTCTACCATTGTATAGGCTTCAACCACATCCAGTTCCTGGATATCGTTGAATTTATCAAATACAAGACCGCACTCAAAACCGGCCTTTACTTCTTTTACATCATCCTTGAAACGCTTCAGGGAAGCCAGCTCGCCTTCGTAGATCTGTTTGCCCTCACGGGTAATACGAACCTTGCAGCCACGCTGGAACATACCGTCAAGCACATAGGAACCTGCGATGTTGCCGACACCGGATGCTTTGAAGATCTGACGGATCTCTGCGTGTCCGATGACTTTCTCCTCGAAGATCGGATCCAGCATACCCTTCATGGCGCGCTCTACATCTGCGATGGCATCGTAGATGACTCTGTAGAGACGAACGTCTACTTTCTCACGCTCTGCGGTATCTTTTGCAGCCGGATCAATTCTGGTATTGAAACCAATGATGATGGCATTAGATGCACTTGCCAGAATAACGTCGGACTCGTTGATGGCACCAACGGCTCCGTGGATGCATTTTACAACTACTTCCTCGTTGGAAAGTTTCAGCAGGGACTGTTTTACAGCCTCTACACTTCCAGCTACGTCTGCCTTGATGATCAGGTTCAACTCTTTTAAGTTGCCGGTCTGGATCTGGGAATACAGATCATCCAGGGACATCTTAAGCTTGGTGTCCTCCAGCATCTTCTCACGGCTCTCCTTGATGAAGGTTTCAGCGAAGGTTCTTGCCTCTTTATCACTCTCCGGAGATACGAAGATCTCACCTGCCATGGGCACGTCGTTCAGACCAAGGATCTCTACCGGAGTGGACGGACCTGCTTCTTTGACTCTGCGTCCCTTATCATCCATCATGGCACGTACTTTACCGTAGGAAGCGCCTGCTGCAATGAAATCACCCACATGCAGGGTACCTTTCTGTACCAGAACGGTAGCAACCGGTCCTTTTCCTTTGTCAAGCTCTGCCTCGATCACCAGACCTCTTGCCTGACGTTTCGGGTTGGATTTCAGCTCCAGAACGTCTGCGGTCAGCAGTACCATCTCCAGCAGGTCTTCAATACCCTCTCTGGATTTTGCGGATACCGGAACACAGATGGTGCTTCCGCCCCAGTCCTCAGCAATGAGGCCGTACTCGGTCAGCTCCTGTTTTACACGGTCAACGCTTGCTCCCGGTTTATCAATCTTGTTGATGGCAACGATCACTTCCACGCCTGCTGCCTTCGCATGGTTGATGGCCTCTACCGTCTGCGGTTTTACACCATCATCTGCAGCAACTACCAGAATTGCGATATCGGTGGAATTTGCTCCACGCATACGCATAGCGGTAAATGCCTCATGTCCCGGAGTATCCAGGAAAGTGATCTTACGGTCTTTGATGGTTACGGTGTAAGCGCCGATGTGCTGGGTAATACCACCTGCCTCGCGGTCAGTCACGTTGGTATGACGGATGGCATCCAGAAGGGATGTTTTACCATGGTCTACATGACCCATAACACATACAACCGGCGGTCTCTGTACAAGAGTATCTTCCGGATCTTCCACATCCTCCAGAAGTTTTCCGATCACATCCTCTTTTACTTCCGGTTCCGGATCAAAGTTATATTCCAGAGCAATCTCACCTGCTGCCTCGAAATCCAGCTCAGAGTTTACAGTCAGCATCTTGCCTTCCAGGAACAGCTTCTTAATGATGGCTGACGGCTGAATCTTCATGCGCTCTGCCAGATCGGAAATGCTGATCATCTCCGGAAGCGGAAGCTTCTTCGGCTCGGTGCTCTCTTTCTTCTGCTCTGCAGGCTGCGGAGCCGGTTTGATGAAGCGGCCCGGACGATTCTTCAGCTTGCTGATATCCTCATCTTTGTACTGCTTCTCCTGTTTCTGATGGTTACGGTTGTCGTAACGTCTGTTCTCCGGTTTGGTCTCCACCGGTGTATCAAATGCTTTGTTCATCTGACGTCCGATTCCGCCGCGTCCGTTCTGGTTTCCACGTCCGTCACGTCCGCCGCCCTGGCCTCCACGGCCATAGCCACCGCCCTGCGGTCTGTCTCCTCCGCGGTTGTATCCGCCGCCCTGGCCTCCACGGTTATATCCGCCGCCCTGCGGTCTGTCTCCGCGATTATATCCCTGACGGTCTCCCTGCGGTCTGTCTCCGCGGCTGTATCCCTGACGGTCTCCCTGCGGTCTGTCTCCGCGGTTGTATCCCTGACGGTCTCCCTGCGGTCTGTCTCCGCGGCTGTATCCCTGACGGTCTCCCTGCGGTCTGTCTCCGCGGTTGTATCCCTGACGGTCTCCCTGCGGTCTGTCTCCACGGTTATATCCCTGACGGTCTCCCTGCGGTCTTCCTGCCGGACGTCCCTCGGATCTGTTCTCTGCTGCTTTCGGAGCTGCTGCAGGTTTTGCTTCTGCTTTTACTTCCGGTTTTGCTGCCGGCTTTGCCTCTGCCTTCGGAGCTGCAGATTTCTGTGCCGGTTTTGCTGCCGGAGTCTTCGGCTGTGCCGGTCTTCTCTCCGGACTCTTTCTGTCACGGCTGTTCTCCGGATTGTGTACTACAATAAATTTCTTTTTCTTCGGCTTTGCATCCTCTGAAGCTTTGGGAGCATCCCCGGTCTTCGGAGTTTCCTGCTTTGCCTGGCCTGCCTGTGCGCGAACCATGTCTGCCTGATTATCTTCCAATGTTGCCATATGTGTTGTCACCTCAATATTTTTCTCTGCCAGTAAGGACATCACTTCCTTACTTGTTTTATTCAGTTCCTTCGCGAGCTCATACACTCGAATCTTATTTGCCATATTACTGCCTCCACACCTACTCCTGTTCCAGATGGCTGATGGCCGCACGCGCCAGACCTTCGTCTTCCACGGCAGTCACAATCCGGAATTCTTTTCCGCACGCGCGTCCCAGTTCTTCTCCTGTTCCATAGAAATACAGGGGCGTCTTCCGGTACTCACACATGTTGCGGAATTTCTTTTTCGTATTTTCAGAGGCTTCCTCTGACACAACCACCAGTCTTGCTTTTCTCTGTTTCAGGGATTTTTCCACAGAAAATTCCCCGCTCACAGTCTTTCCTGCTCTCGTTGCAAGACCTAAGTAGGTCAGCACCTTATTCTTCTGCAAGTCCTTCCATCTCCTTCTCAAGATGCTCGTAGACTTCCTTCGGGATCGTTGTCTTCAGAGACCGCTCCAGTCCGTGGGACTTTACGGCTTTCCGAAAACACTCCGGATTTTTGCACAGATAGGCTCCCCGTCCGTTCTTTCTGCCGGTCGTATCCAGAACGATCTCATTCTCTGTCGTCCGCAGAACGCGCATCATCTCTTTTTTGCTTTTCATTTCCTGACATCCGATGCACTGCCGCATCGGGACTTTCCTGACTGTACTCAAAATTCCTTACTCCTCTGCTCCGGTTTCTTCTTCGGTATCTGCGGACTCTTCGTAAACGTCTCCGTCTTCTTCGTCCTCATCCTCATCATAGAAACCTTCATAGAAACCTTCAATGGCATTTGCCTGGCTCTCGCTCTTGATATCAATCTTAAATCCGGTCAGTCTTGCTGCCAGACGTGCATTCTGTCCTTCTTTACCGATGGCCAGAGACAGCTGATAATCCGGTACCACTACCTTTGCGGTCTTCTCTTCCGGATCTGCCAGTACAAC
>CAVFMZ010000106.1:0-8867 GCA_963623675.1 Firmicutes bacterium CAG:176
TCCTGCTGTGTGCGGTATTTGGAAGTGTTACGCTTTCAGATGCGGTGAAGGCGGTTCTGCCCATCTCGTTGAAGACCTACTGGTTTGCTTCGGTTTATATGGCGATGACGCTTCTGATGCCTTTTGTTGGAATGGTGGCGACACGGATCAGTAAACGGCAGTATCAGTATCTGCTGGTGCTGCTGGCACTGTTCTTAAGCGTTAATCATATGATATTCCAGACGGATACCTATGGAACCTTCAACGGACGGGATCTGCCGGGATTTCTGTTCCTGGCACTGCTGGCAGGATATGTAAAACTTCATATGAAGGCGGACCGGAAATATGTACTTCGGGGATTCCTTGGATATGTGGTATGTTCGCTTCTGGTGCTGGCGAGCGTCTATGCATCTGTGGAGCTTCATCTGGAGGATACAGGATATTTCCTGAATTATAATTCACCGCTGGCATTGCTGGCTACCTTTTCTCTTTTCGTGGCGGTTCGTAATCTTTCATGGAAAGAGACAAAATTCGACGGCGTGATCCTGAAAGTGGCAGGAGCAGCGTTCGGCGTGTATTTGATTCATGACAATTATCTGATCCGGTATCTGGTATGGGATACCTTCCGGGCCAGCAAAGTGGCGAGAACCCACTGGGCGGTGATCTATGCAGCGCTGATAGCAGTGATTGTCTATGCAGTCTGCACCTGCCTTGAACTGCTCCGGCAGCAGGTATTCCGGATGGCGGGTGCCGTATATGCGAAGACTGCATTATATAAGAAAGAACAGGAATTCTGCGGAAAGATCAATCAGATCATGATGGAAAATCAGGAAAGAGTAAAAGCACCTTGACATTTTCGACAGAGTTTGCTATCATAAATCTCAGTGAAATAAGTAAATGCGTTGATGAGGAATAGTACATTCGGACTTGATTTCAGAGAGCTGTCGGTTGGTGTGAGACAGCAGAGAGAATGTTTGGAACTCGCCTCGGAGCGGCTGTCCGAAATCTTCTATATAAGAAGAAAGTAGACACAGACGGAGTCCCTGCCGTTACGAAGGGAAGGATATAAGAAAGCAATTTCCGTATCCGTAAAGTGTGCGAATTATTTCGCAAAATGAGAGTGGTACCGCGTAGAACAGTTCAGTCCTTCGTCTCTCGGTCTTGTTGACAGACCGGAAGACGGAGGATTTTTTGTTTCCATAAAAACAAAAACGGTCCCATAAATTTTGGCGTTTACTTTGTTTCAAAGAAGAAAAAATGGATACTGTACACAGCAGCCAGACACTTGCTGTCAGGCTGCGTAAGAACTTGATTCAGGAGTGAGCAGGCTCCTTTTGCGGAGCAAAATTTTTAAATGAGCCTGCGAAATGTTACTGGAACGAGGTACGAGTGAACAGTAACGTAAAGTGAAGGAGAAGAAAACCATGATGAATTACAAGAAGTATACGAGACAGTATTTTATGCCGCCTGAAAGATGCATGGACTGGGCAGACAAAGAGTATGTAGATCATGCCCCGGTATGGTGCAGCGTTGACCTGCGTGACGGTAACCAGGCACTGGTGGTTCCCATGACTCTGCAGCAGAAGCTGGATTTTTTCCAGATGCTGGTGAAGATCGGATTCAAAGAGATTGAGGTAGGATTCCCGGCAGCATCCGAGACGGAATATGAGTTCTTAAGAGCACTGATTGAGCAGAATCTGATTCCGGACGACGTAACCGTACAGGTACTGACCCAGGCGAGAGAGCATATTATCCGCAAGACCTTTGACGCATTAAAAGGTGTAAAAAATGCCATCGTGCATGTCTATAATTCGACTTCTCTTTCCCAGAGAGAGCAGGTATTCCGCAAATCCAAAGAGGAGATTCTGCAGATTGCTGTCGACGGAGCAAAACTGTTACAGCAGCTGACCGAGGAAGCCGGAGCCAATTATCGTTTTGAGTACAGCCCGGAGAGTTTCACCGGAACTGAGCCGGAGTACGCACTGGAAGTCTGCAACGCAGTTCTGGATGTATGGAAACCGACGACCGACAGAAAAGCTATCATTAACCTGCCGGTAACCGTACAGCATTCCATGCCGCATGTCTACGCACAGCAGATTGAATATGTCAGCAAACACTTAAAATACAGAGAAAACGTACTGGTTTCCCTGCATCCGCACAATGACAGAGGATGCGGGGTAGCCGATACGGAGATGGGACTTCTGGCCGGTGCAGACCGTGTAGAGGGAACCCTGTTCGGAAACGGCGAGCGTACCGGTAATGTAGATATCGTTACCGTTGCCATGAATATGTATGCACAGGGTGTGAACCCGGAGCTCGACTTCTCCAATATGACCGAGATCTGCGAGGGCTACGAGCATTTCACCGGCATGAAAGTCAACGAGAGAAATCCGTACAGCGGTGCACTGGTATTTGCCGCATTCTCCGGTTCCCATCAGGATGCTATTGCAAAGGGTATGAAGTGGATCGAGGAGAAACAGCCAGAGCACTGGACGGTACCGTATCTGCCAATCGACCCGACCGATGTGGGAAGAAGCTACGATGCTGATGTCATCCGTATCAACAGCCAGTCCGGAAAGGGCGGTGTTGGTTATATTCTGGAGAGAAATTACGGTATCGAGATGCCGCCGAAGATGCGAGAAGCGATGGGATACGCAGCAAAAGCAGTGTCCGATGAGCAGAACAAAGAGCTGCAGCCTGCTGAAATCTATCAGGTATTTGAAGATAAATTTGTGGGAATTATCGAACCGTATCATATTACAGAAGTACATTTCAGACAGGTGGATGGTATTACCACAGAGATCACCACGACCTACAAGGGTGAGAAGAAAGTGACCACCGCAACCGGTAACGGACGTCTGGATGCGGTCAGCAACGCACTGAAGAAAGCATACGGATTTGACTATAAGCTGGTCACCTATCAGGAGCATGCACTGACCAAGGGAACTAGTTCCAGCGCCATTGCTTACGTTGGAATTCAGACTTCGAATGGCAAACTTCACTGGGGTGCAGCTATCGATCCGGATATTATCCGTGCATCCATTGATGCATTGTTAACTGCAATTAACCATTCCGTCAAGTAAAAATATAGACAAAATACGGGAGCGCTTTTCATGAAATTTCATGAGAAGCGTTCTTTTTTTGCTTTTTTGTCATAAAAATGAAAATAAAAGTTCATAATAGTTAACAAAGTTGTAATATTTGTATTGACTTTTTCGTTTGTCTCAGGCTATAATGCCAAACTGTAACCCACGGGAGCACAGCTTCCCGCGGAGCAAAAAAAGGCATAAATGCCGATCATAAAGAAAAGGAGTGTATGTATGCGTAGATGCTATCGGGCTGCAGCGCTTGTAATGGGAACCATCCTGACTACAGGTCTTGCATCCTTCAACTCCTGCAGTATAGGCACACTGACTGCATATGCTGCAGAGGACACACTTACGGAAGAGCTTGCGACAGCTTTCCAGCAGGAAGTCCAGGCAGGAGCAGAAAACGTCGAAACAGAAATACCAGCAGAGGAAGCTGCATCGCAGCCAGCTCAGGAAGAACCAGCAGCAGAGGAAGTTGTACCGGAAGAACCCGTTCCGGAGGAGCCTGCGCCGGAGACCGTACCTGAGGAAGTACCCACTGAGGCTGTGGCAGCAAATTTTAATTTGGATGAACAGGAGTATCAGGTACTCCTACGAATAGTGGAAGCAGAAGCCGGCGGTGAAGATACCGTAGGCAAAATGCTGGTAGCGAATGTGATCATGAACCGGGTGCGGAGTGATATTTTCCCTGCAACGGTGACCGGAGTGGTCTACCAGAATACGGAGTGCGGCGCACAGTTCGCACCGACCGTGGATGGAAGAATCGACCGGGTCAGTGTATCGCAGGATACGACCGAAGCTGTGAACCGGGTACTGGGAGGAGAGGATGTGTCACAGGGCGCGTTGTTCTTCCGGTCCACACGGAGCCAAAGCAGCTGGTTTGACCGGAGTTTGAACCGGGTACTGGAGCACGGAAATCATATTTTTTATACGTTGTAGAAAAGAAAGGGGCAGTTGCCCCTTTCTTTTTTTACTTTCTTGTGGTACACTGCGAAGTGTTAAAAGCATAAAATGGAAAGAGGAACGAGACATGGAAGTGTTATACAAGAGTACCAGAGGAGCTGAAGAGGCAGTAACTGCTTCCCAGGCAATATTACAGGGTCTTGCCCGCGACGGTGGACTGTTCGTGCCTACGGAGATCCCGAAGCTTTCCCTTACGATGGAAGAGCTTTCTAAGATGTCCTATCAGGAGACAGCTTACGAAGTCATGAAACTGTTTCTGACAGATTTTACAGAAGAGGAATTAAAGCACTGTATTCAGGGTGCCTATGATGACAAGTTTGATACGGATGTCATTGCACCGCTGGCCAAAGTGGAAGGTGCATATTTCCTGGAGCTGTTCCACGGAGCAACCATCGCGTTCAAGGATATGGCCTTGTCCATTCTCCCGTATCTGATGACGACAGCAGCAAAGAAGAACCAGATCAAAAATGACATTGTCATTCTGACGGCTACTTCCGGTGATACCGGTAAGGCAGCGCTGGCCGGATTTGCAGATGTGCCGGGCACCAAGATCATCGTTTTCTATCCGAAGAACGGTGTCAGTCCCATTCAGGAAAAACAGATGGTTACCCAGAAAGGTGACAATACCTTTGTTGTGGGAATCCACGGCAACTTCGACGATGCACAGAGCGGCGTGAAAGCAATCTTTGGAAACAAAGCACTGGCAGAGGAGCTTGACAAAGCAGGCTATCAGTTCTCCAGCGCCAACTCCATCAACATCGGAAGACTGGTGCCGCAGGTGGTATATTATGTATATGCCTATGCAAAACTTCTGGAGAGCAACGAGATCAAAGACGGCGAGACCATCAATGTGGTAGTGCCTACCGGAAACTTCGGAAATATTCTGGCAGCATATTATGCAAAACAGCTGGGCGTTCCGGTTGGAAAGCTGATCTGTGCATCCAATGATAACAAGGTACTGTATGACTTCTTCCAGACCGGAGAGTATAACAGAAAACGCCCGTTCATTCTGACCACTTCTCCGTCTATGGACATTCTGATCTCCAGCAATCTGGAGAGACTGTTGTATCTGATTTCCGGATCAGATGCTGCAAAGGATGTGGAGCTGATGAACGCTCTGTCCAAAGATGGAAAATATACAATCACGGACGCCATGAAAGAAAAACTGGGTGATTTCCGTGGCTACTATGCAACAGAAGAAGAGGCAGCCAAAGAGATTTCAAAGACATACCAGGATACCGGCTATGTGATGGATACCCATACGGCAGTCGCTGCCTGCACTTATGAAAAATATAAGGCAGAGACCGGTGATGAGACTAAGACGGTCATTGCTTCCACGGCAAGCCCGTATAAATTCACCCGCAGCGTTATGGATGCCATTGATGCAGAGAAATATGGCAAGATGACGGATTTTGAACTGGTAGATGAGTTGAGTGCCATTTCTGGTGTAAGTGTACCGAAGGCCATTGAAGAAATCCGTACAGCTCCGGTACGCCATACCACGGTATGCGATGCCGCTGATATGGAGAAGACTGTCCGCAGCTTTCTTGGCGTAGAATAGGAGAGCAGTATGGGCGGAATTTGGGATTTAATGGATGTCCTGATTCTTGGATGCGGATTTTATGCGCTGTATTCAGCGTATATGCTGAAAACCCAGGGGAAGATTATCAAAACCTTTCTTGTATTCAAGGACACGGACGTAGATTCCTGTAAAGATCTGCAGGAATATGCCAACCTTATGTCTCCCAAGCTTTATACGCTTGGAGGTATTATGGTGGCTTATGGGGTAGTATCACTGATTAATACCTATCTTGTGAATATTAACGGATTGTACATAATGTTTATTGTGATCTTTACTGTGGCTTTGATCTGGTACGGAATCGCAGTAAGTAAAGCACTAAAAAAGTACTTTTGAACTTGACATTTTTTTCACGTAATGTAATAATGTGACATGTGGGTAAAATGAAATTTTCCCACATGTCAACGAGAAAAAGGCATTGCCTTTTTCGAGTCTGACATCGTCTGAATCAGAACAGGAAACTTGTTTTCCGAGTCTGTGCAGAATATACTATATAAGAAAGAGGTCTAGTGAAACATGGGAAAAATTGATTTAACCAAGTATGGTATCACCGGAACAACAGAGATTGTACACAATCCCTCTTATGAGATGCTGTTCGAAGAAGAGACAAAACCGGGTCTGGAAGGATTTGAGAAAGGTCAGGTCAGTGAACTTGGCGCTGTGAACGTTATGACTGGTATTTATACCGGACGTTCCCCGAAAGACAAATACATTGTTATGGATGAGAACTCCAAAGACACTGTATGGTGGACTTCTGACGAGTACAAAAACGACAACCATCCGGCTACACAGGAAGCCTGGAAATCTGTAAAAGATTTAGCAATCAAGGAACTTTCCAACAAGAGACTTTTTGTTGTAGATGCATTCTGCGGTGCTAACAAAGATACACGTATGGCAATCCGTTTCATCGTTGAGGTTGCTTGGCAGGCTCACTTTGTAACAAACATGTTCATCAAACCAACAGCAGAAGAATTAGAGAACTTCGAGCCGGATTTCGTTGTTTACAATGCTTCTAAAGCAAAAGTTGAGAACTACAAAGAGTTAGGATTAAACTCTGAGACAGCAGTTATGTTCAACATCACAAGCCGCGAGCAGGTTATCGTTAACACATGGTACGGCGGAGAAATGAAGAAAGGTATGTTCTCTATGATGAACTACTTCTTACCATTAAAAGGTATGGCTTCTATGCACTGCTCAGCTAACACAGACTTAAATGGTGAGAACACAGCAATCTTCTTCGGACTTTCCGGAACAGGTAAAACTACACTTTCTACAGATCCAAAACGTCTCTTAATCGGTGATGACGAGCACGGCTGGGATGACAACGGTGTATTCAACTTCGAGGGTGGATGCTACGCAAAAGTTATCAACCTTGATAAAGATTCCGAACCAGATATCTACAATGCAATCAAACGTAACGCACTTCTTGAGAACGTTACATTAGACGAAAACGGTAAGATTGATTTCGCTGATAAGAGCGTAACAGAGAACACTCGTGTATCTTACCCAATCGACCATATTCAGAATATTGTCCGCCCAATCTCTTCTGCACCGGCTGCTAAGAACGTAATCTTCTTATCTGCAGATGCATTTGGTGTACTTCCTCCAGTATCTGTTCTTACACCAGAACAGACACAGTACTACTTCTTATCTGGATTCACAGCAAAACTTGCTGGTACAGAGCGTGGTATTACAGAGCCAACACCTACATTCTCTGCATGCTTCGGACAGGCTTTCTTAGAGCTTCATCCAACAAAATACGCAGAAGAACTTGTTAAGAAAATGGAGAAGAGCGGAGCAAAAGCTTACCTCGTAAATACAGGATGGAACGGAACTGGAAAACGTATCTCCATCAAAGATACTCGTGGTATCATCGATGCTATCTTAAACGGAGACATCAAGACAGCTCCTACAAAGACAATCCCATACTTCAACTTTGAAGTTCCTACAGAGCTTCCAGGCGTAGATTCCGGAATCCTTGATCCTCGTGATACTTACGCTAACGCTTCTGAATGGGAAGAGAAAGCAAAAGACTTAGCTGCAAGATTCGTTAAGAACTTCGCTAAATACGAAGGAAACGAAGCTGGTAAAGCATTAGTTGCTGCTGGTCCTCAGGCTTAATTCTCAATATAGAATAAACTTGTTTTTTAGCTGCAAAGAACCGGATGTGAGATCACATCCGGTTCTTTGTGTTCTTATGTTTCTGATTCAATAAAAATCTACTCTATCTGGAATACATATTTTTTCAATCTGCTCAATGCCTCCTGCATGCGGCTCTTCGGCAATGCCAGATTCATGCGGATCGCATGTTCTCCATGAAATGGTCTTCCGTCCTGCCAGTAAACACCGACCTCCTGTCCTGCTGCCAACAGCTCGTCCATTGTTTTTCCATGATTCTTACACCAGTCTGTGAAATCCACAAACAGCATATAAGTTCCCTGCGGTTTTGCGAGTGTCACGCCCGGTATTTTTTCAAAAAATCCATATGCAAGCTCCACATTCTCCGTCAGCACCTGGCGCAGCTCATCCACCCACTCAAATCCTTCCGGTTTGTAGGCTCCGATCAACGCATACATGGAAAGTAAATTCATCTCATTGTAATGGCATAAAGAGGATTCTTTTTCCACCCGGTCTCTGATCCATGCATTGTAAATAATATGATAGGAACCAATGAGTCCTGCAAGATTAAAAGTTTTCGATGGTGCATACAATGCAACGGTACGGTTTCTCGCATCCTCCGATACCGACTGCGTCGGAATATGTTTATTTCCCGCTAAAATGATATCTGACCAGATCTCATCTGAAATGACATACACATCGTTCCGCTTATAAATCTCCATCGCTTTTTCGATCTCCCAGCGTTCCCATACACGGCCACATGGGTTCTGCGGCGAACAGAAAATTGCCGCATGAATATGGTGTTCCTTGATCTTCTTCTCCATATCTTCAAAATCCATACGCCAGATTCCATTTTCATCCCTCACAAGCGGACTGTGTACAATATGATAACCATTATTGGTCAAGCTTCCGGTAAATCCGATATAAGTCGGCGAGTGAAGTAATACAGAATCCCCCTTTGAACAAAAGACGGAAAGCGCACTGACCACACCTCCAAGCACTCCGTTTTCATAACCGATATGTTCTTTCTTCAAACCGGTGACATCGTTTCTTACGCTCTGCCAGTTGATAATCGCATCATAATACTCTTCCCTCGGGTCAAAATACCCATATGCCGGATGTGCCACACGCTCTGTGAT
>CAVFMZ010000107.1:0-8762 GCA_963623675.1 Firmicutes bacterium CAG:176
ATGTGGTAAACATTGCAGAATGGGTAGAATATTCTGTGACAGGAGAACATAAAGCCCATGACTGATAAAACAACCTGCTATCTGCCGCCACCCATCTGAGGCATACTGTTTCTGCGCTGTGGTGCGGCCTGCGGTTTGACTTTGGATTTTGGTTCCGCAGTGTGAGATTTACGTTCCTTCTGCAGCTTCTTCACTATTTCCAGACCTTCTTTGATGTTCTGCTGTGACTGCTTGTAAGAATTCTGCTCTTTTTTCATCAGTCTCTGTTCCATCAGTTTCTGTTCTTTCGCCTGTGCTCTTGCAGTCTGGACAGTCCTGCGATCCGTATCCAACTTCTGCTGTGTTTTGGATGCATCTGTGTTGTTCTTGGCAACTGCCTTATTTAATGCATCGTTGACAGCAGTCAGCTGCTTTGAGATTCCTTTGTGCAGCTTCTCGATGGCAGCATATCTGCGGTTTGCATTCCAGTGGAAGATAGATGGTTTGCGATGTTCCTGCATATACTGGATACATTTGTCGTTGCATTTGGACAGGTTTTTCCTCAGGTCTGTCAGATTTTTATCTGAGGAGCCACGTTTGAGATCCTGCTGGATTCCCATTATGGACTTCAGTATACTCTTGTAATCCTTTGGATCGGTCTCTGGATCGGACAGCTCATACAGTCTGGAAGCTGCAGAATCGAACAGAGGCATCAGCTTGCAGACTGTATCATTGGCATTGTCGCTGGGAGTCCATCTGTCTGATTTTGAAGTATTTTTATCGTTCACATAAGCAGAAGCAGCTTCTTTGACTGCCTGTTTCATGGCAAGGTATTCCTTTGTGGACAGGAAAGAGAAATCTCCTTTGGTGAACTGCTCGTACATCGCCTGATACAAGGTTCTGGACTCTTCACGGGACATTTTAGCGGGCTGGTCTTTTCCGTTCTCGGCTTCTACCTTCTGCAAAAATGCCTGTTCCTTCAGATAGTCCTCACTCTTGCCTGCTTCCAGATGGGCATCCATTCTGAAGAAATCATTCATCTGGCAGATAGCATTCTGATGATTGTGCATCCAGTATGCTTTGATGCCGTCATCTTCGTCGATATACCAGTTCTGGGTGAAGAGTTCTTCTTCTTCAGCTTTTTCTTCGTCTGTAAGAACAGGATGCTGGCGTTCATAATCCTTGTGTTCCTTTTCGCGGGATATCCAGTCCTTGATGAATTGCTCTTTTCCTTCTTTGGCACCAAACTTTGTTACCCAATAGTCGCGTTCTTCCTCCGGCAGCTTATTTTTGTCCCACAGAATCTCAGCCAGAAATTCCTGATGCTGATAATTTCGGTAATAGGTTTCCCATTGAGCCTTCCATGATTCGATCTCTTTCGGAGTCAGCCTGTTATACAGCTCCTCTGTTTCGGCAGAATTGATAAGTTCGCGGGATGCAAGATCCTCGCCCTGCTTCATGTAGTCACTTACCAGCCTGGATTCGTTCAGCACCAGATTCTTGTTGTCCAGCATCTGTGCTATATACTGTGCGGTGGACATTCCCAGCGTGATGGCACTGAATTTCGGATCCTTTGCCAGATTCTTTGCCAGATACTGGTCACTGTAGACATCCCGGGTATCCATCCGGAGCTGATAAGCGGGTTTTAGCAAAGCATTGTATCTGTATTCGCCAAGCTTGTTCATATTTTTCTGAAGTGCATCATGGTCCAGCACTTTTTCGGCTCTTATAGCACCCAATTTTGAACGTGCGTTTGTTTGGGGTACGTAAAATTCATATAAAGCATTCTCTGCGACTCTGGAGAGCGGATTGGATACACCGGCCAGGTTTCCAAGCAGTGCGATCAGGTTTCCGCTGCTATAGGAATTAGACTGGGTCAGGTGGTAGCTCAGCTTTTTGGTAAGAGTTTCAAGATTAATATTAGTTTTCTTTGCCATATCTCATTTCTCCAAATCTGTTATGTATTATCAGGTTGTATCTCTTTTTGATATAAGAAGTATACCGCAGCCTGGGGGACAAAAAGGAGACAAAACCGTGAAAATATTTATTTTTTTGCAGGAGCAGTTTTTTCCACTTTCTGTTCTGGCAACTGTTTGGTGAGAGAACCAAGGTTCTTTCCGCAGGAGGCAGTGAGAGAGCGCATGGTGTTGCGTACCAGGGTAGGTGTGGTGATCTGATCCAGCATTTTCGCCATGGTGGAGACGGATACAGTACCGTCCACCCGGGCGTTCGCCTGCATCAGATTCCGGAAGTCCGTGGAGCTTGTGATACGTTCTGAAAGCACCTGGATTCCATTTGGATTCTCTGCAAGCATGGTTTCCAGATAACCGGGAGCTGTCTGATCGGGACGCGCCCGCTCCAGTTGGATCAGATTGTAGATGACTCCGTTTGCCAGAAGTTTTTGACTCTCAGCGGCATTGATAGGATCCTTGGTGGCCGGATTCTTGAGACAGGACTCCATGGGGGCCAGGATCTTTTCCTTTGCAAATGTGATAAATGCCTGCTCGACGGCATCAAGTTCATTTCCCCGGATCGGCTTGACAGCGTTCACGTATTGTCCGGTGAGCTGCTGCAGGATGGGAGAGATTCCAAGGTCGTTAAGGAAACGGTCTGTGAACTGTTCCGCCAGTTCCCGGGGCTGAAAGGTCTCGATAAATTCCTTGAGCTGTTCCTGTGTCATGCAACTGAAGCGTTTGGAACCCTCTGATTGCACGGGCTGATAATCCCGTCCGGTCAAAGCGACCATAGCCTGCTTACCAAGACGGAGCATAGCATTTTTGGAGTTATTGCTGCTTGTGAAAAACTCTTCCACAGCTCCCGGAATGCCTGGAGTCCTCAGCCGGCTTTGTTCCTGCAGGATTAATTCGGCGGCGATCATGGAGCCGCACAGGTAAGCGGCTTTTTCACCGGTAAACTCGGTATTGTGGCCATAGAGAAGATTGCTTTTCTGAAGGGTGTTCAGCTCCACATAATTATTGATGATCACATTGCGGACTCTGTCCGGAATGATTCTTTCCTTATATATAGCGTCCATCTGATCTTTCATCCAGAGAAATGGCTGGCTGCTGCGTTCAGATGGTGCGTGCTTCCGGGAACGCTCCGCCTGAAATGCGCTGGCATCTTTGGCAATGACATCCTCATCAGCAGCCATGCGGCGCTGCTCTTCGGGAGACTTTCCCCGGAAGCGGACGAGAGTATTACGTGCTGCTTCTACCAGCTCCAACTGACGGAGCTTTGTTCTGGCATAGGCTCGGAGTTCTCTGGCAGCCTGTACACGATTCCTTTCACGGCTGCTTCGATCTTCATCCTTGGTCACCCCGTCTTTCTTTGCCTGAAGATAGGCTTCACTGGTTGCAAGCAGATCCCGGCAGGCGGCAAAGGCGCTGCCAAGAGAACTTCCTTTTGCCAGAGGAGACAACGCATTGACTGCAGCAAAACTGTCTTTCATGGCCTTGAATTCCGGTGAACTTTTGATCCACAGCGGATCTGCAGATGCAAGCTTCTCTTTCAGATATGTATTCTGGGTGCTGAGTGTAAAGTTGAATAATTCTTCCGGAGTCTCCTGGTTAGGTGCCTTTCCCATGATTGTTCCCGGAGAAAGGATCACAACACGGTTGTTCTTCTCGAATACAATGGGTTTGTTGTTCCGCAGATCTTCGATATCGGCTCCCGGCTGCATGCTGGGGATTCCATTTTCACCGGATGCTTCCCGCCAGCAGACAGCATCCTTGTCATCGAATCCGAGATTCTGCTTCACATTCTGGAAGACATCTTCCCGGATAAGCATCCTGTTGTTCTGGATGTTCATATAGTCCTCCAGAAATACCTCATTAACGTCTGTGACCTTACTGCTCCGGAACCAGTTGAGAGGAGTACCATTATCCATGAGAAAAGGTTTCAGTTCCGGGTGTGTTTCCACATAGTCACTCAGAACACCTGCTTCATGTTCCTTTTTCCATTCAATGACATCCTTATGGAGGGCACGGTCTTTGTAACGGCTGTAGATATTGGGATTTACAGGATCATAAATCACGTAGTCGTCCATGAATTCGGCATCCAGATATTCATAAGAAGGATTGGCAATCGTGCAGAGCTTACCAAGGGCTGTGCCGCAGAAATTCTGCAGATCCTTCAGATCATCCATCTGACGTTTCTGCTCCTCTGAGAACGGATAAGTCTCTTCAAATTTGTCGATCTCCAGACAAACGTTGGAAGCATCGCTGATCCAATCGTAGTTAGCAGCAAGTTCAGCAGGAGAGAGTGTCGGGTCTGTCAGTTCATCCAGATGTCGGAGTGTCTCTGCACAGGAGGCAACACGCTCCAGAATGACCTGCATGCGTTCCTGCTGAAGTAAAGCATCCTCTTCTGCCGCGGTACGTCCGGAGATGCGGGCTCGCTCGGCAAGATAGGTTTCTTTATTCCGGGTATTGTCGTCGAAGAGCCGGGAAATCATTCGGTTGTAATCCTGAACGGCTTTTCGCTCGACACCGTCCTTTTCAGGAATCGGTCGGAAGAGGCACTTTGATTGCCGGGAATATTTCGGTTGATTCTCCGGATGCTCTCCGGAGGCATAAGCTTCATTATATTGAGAGAACAGGGAAACTGTTTCTTCCTCGTAGATAAGACGCTGAAGCAGAGCCTTGCGGACTGCTTCAGAACGTGCGGCACGACTGCGCCGTTCAGAAGTGGTGAAATGTGTAAGGCTTCTGGGGGCGGCAACTTCCGGCCGCGGCATACTGCTGATGAACCCGAGATTGCTCTCTTCTGAGAGCAATGGTTTGGCGATGCGCTCCAGATAGAGACGCATAATCTCCATGCGCACGTCCGGTGACAACTGGATACCGGTAGCAGCTTCTCTTTCCTTTACAGTACGATACAGAGCTTTGTAGACTGATGGCAGACTCATGACAGAAATCCTCCCGTTTTACTTGACAATTTTTCTGTAATTCAGTATAACATAGTAAGGAAAGTGTATCAAGAAAAGGGAAAAGTAATCTGCGAAAAATTTGAAATATTTTGAAAAAATAAATGATTTGTCTCCCTTTTGTCTCCTTTCATGTGTTAATCTGTATTCAACAAAACAAAGACATCTCATATAGGAGGATAAAGAAATGAGAAAAGTAATGGAAAAAATTAAAAGTTTAAGCATGAACGAGAACCGTGTATGTGCTACAGTACTTGCAGCAGGAACAGTGATCATTATGACAGGACTTTCTGCACAGGCAGCTGACTTCAGCAATGTTGTAAATCCGGTGGTTTCCCTGATCAACAGCTTTCTGAAACCGATGCTGGCTCTGGTGGCAGCAGTTGGAACTCTCTACTGTGTACTGCTGGGTGTGAACTTTGCGAGAGCAGAAGAACCGCAGGAGCGTGAGAAAGCAAAGACTCATCTGAAGAATGCTATCATTGGTTTTGTGCTGATTTTCGTACTGATCGTAGTTATGAACCTGTCAATGGCTCCGCTTCAGGAATGGGTAAATAGCAGCACCAACGGAGCTGTAACTGTTAAATAACCGGAATACAAAAAAGCATACAGATTAGCCGGTGAACCTTATGTGACACCGGCTAATCTTGGATATTTTACTGAAAAGTAGTTTCCGGAACTGAAAGGATACGAATGAAGAGTAAACATCTACTGATTGGTATAATGGGAGCTGTATTACTCTGCCTGGGACTGGGAGCTGCCACACAGAAGGCAGAAGCGGCAGAGGAATCGGCTCAGAAGACATTGGAAACATCCATGGGCAAGATGTATCTGACAGAATGGACCCGTGTAACATCAGATTCCCAGCTTAAAGCATGTACCAAAGCAACACCTATACGCCTGTATGCGACACAGGGAAACAACACCTATCTGGTCTATGATTCTTCCAAGAAAGCTGACAGAGAACTGCAGATTGAACCATTATCCGAGGTAAATGTTGCCATAGCCAATAATGAGAATTATGCAGAATTGACGGCTGCGAAGCCAACGGATATAGGTTATATCCAGTATACTGGAAAGACGGACGATGATAACGATGACAGTCCTATGTGTTATGTCTCACTGAACAGTGACAATGATACATTTCTTGGAGTTGACAGTGATCGTAAACTGAAAATCAATGACACTTCAAAGACAGCTTGGACAGTTCTTCTTAAGAATGAAGATAATAAGAATTATGTTTCGCTGTTCGTAAATATTGCTTACCGCGATGATCCGGCTCTGTGGTTTGGATCGGGAGAAGGAAGCAAAGGAAAGCTGTACAGCGATACCAGTGGAAGAAACAGTTCTTATACAAAATATGCACTTTATATCGGAAATATGACAGACATTACTGTGATCCAGAAGGACGTGACAGTAGGAGCGGGTCAGACTGTCCGTATCGGTGCCAGTGGTGGCATTGCACTGCAGGCCGGCTGCAGCCTGAATATTGAAGCAGGTGGTGCGGCATTATTGGAGAGCAAGTTTCTGAATCAGGGAACAATCAATAATGAAGGAACGCTTGTAGTCATGGACGAAGGCTGCCTGCAGCCTGTATATGATACCGGAGGTACGATCAACTGCGTAAAGGGTGATCTGCTGATCATGAAGGGCGGCAGATTTATGAGCGGTGAAGCACTGACGGCGAGTAAGGGAGCCACGATTCTGAATCGGGGGATTTTTCTTGCAAGTAAAGATGTGACGCTGGACAATGCGTTGCTGGTTACAGAAGAAGGCGGAACCACATTTCTTGGTTACAACATTCTGGCGGATGATTTCCGCAATGCCAAGGTAGGAACCATACGTGACAATTGTATATCAGGAAGCAGCAGCCTTCCTTCACTGTCAGGTGCCACACTGGGGAATATCTCATCTTCTGAACTGACCATAAAAAGTGATGGACGTCTGGTAAACAGAGGGACTACGGTGGTCCATCAGAAGATCAGCGGCGCAGGAAAGATTACAAATGAGAAGGGTACGGCTTATTTTAATAAGTAATTCCCACAGAAGTGATTCTTATAAAAAGTAAGGTGAAAGATGACTATGTTCGATGGACTGAAGAACAGGCTGAAAGAAGGGACGGAGGAACGACTGAAGGGAATCGATATTGAAAAGAATATATTTAATATACTTTTTGTGATCATCGGTTCTGCATTCATGGGTTATCTGCTCAGAGTGCTTCTGGCCAATGTTGGTACTATAATTAAGGGAGAACCCTTTGAGTGGCATCTGGGTTATCTGCTGAGCGGTCGTACTTATCTTGCAGGATTTGCTTTCATGGCTCTGGCCTGGGCAGTGTTCTGGGCAGGCAGTGGGCGTTCCAACAGTGGTGTCCGGAGCATGAGAGGACTTCTGGGACGTGGTAAAAATTTTGCAGTAAACGACAGCCCTCTGGAAAACAGCCGCTTTCTGACGAATCAGGAAAGAGATAAATATTTCCCGCCATTTACCTATAAGACGGTGGGAGAAGTGAAAAAGGACGGTGTACCGGTTCGCGCAATTCTGAATAAAAAAGGACAGCTGGAATGTAATTTTATGTCCGGTGCGCATTCGTTGGTTATCGGTGCTACTGGTTCCGGTAAAACGACAACCTTCATCAATCCTATGATTCAGTTGATCGGCGCAACAAACTGCGGCAGCAGCATGATCATGACAGACCCAAAGGGCGAGCTGTTCAGCCTCCACTCCAAGTTTCTGAAGGAGAGAGGCTACGATGTCAAGCTGCTGGATCTGCGAGATACCTATTCCTCCAGCAGATGGAACCCGTTGGATTCCATCTGGGACATGTATCAGGAATATGTTGCAGCGGGACAGGGAATCCGTGCACACAAGGACAGCATGGATGATTATCCGGAGCTGAAACAGGTGGATGGACCGGCAGAACCCGGGGAGCTGTGGTGTGAATGGCGTGACAAGGCATATGCAGACATTACTCATTGTCAGGATGATGTGGCAGTTGCCAAACAGAAGATCTATGATGAAATGTATGAAGATCTGAACGATCTGATCAGTGTTATCTGCCCGATTGAAAATGAAAAAGATCCCGTATGGGAGAAGGGAGCCAGATCTATTATCATGGCTACCTGTCTGGCAATGCTGGAAGACAGTGAGAACCCGGAGCTGGGCATGACGAAAGACAAGTTCAACTTCTTCAATCTGAACAAAGCAATTTCCAACAGTTCGGATGAGTTCCGTGCACTGAAAGATTATTTTGAAGGACGGAGTCCTCTGTCACAGGCAGTAACCATGTCCAGACAGGTATTGTCAGCGGCAGATGCCACACTGTCCAGCTATATGTCCATTGCATTCGATAAGCTGAACATGTTCAACGACCGCGGACTTTGCGGTCTGACCAGTGCCACAGACATCAATGCGGCAGCATTTGCTGAACGTCCGACAGCATTGTTTATGAAGATTCCGGATGAAAAGGATACCCGTCACGGATTGGCAGCAGTATTTGTCCTGTGTATGTACAAGGCACTGATCAAGGTAGCAAGTGCAAGAGAAGATCTGTCATTACCGAGAAATGTGTATTTCATTCTGGATGAGTTTGGTAACATGCCGAAGATCGAGAAGTTCGATAAGATGATCACAGTAGGACGTTCCCGTAAGATCTGGTTCAACATGGTTGTACAGAGCTACAGTCAGTTGAACAATGTCTACGGCGAGAAGGTGGCGGATATCGTCAAGTCAAACTGCGGTATGAAGATGTTCATCGGTTCCAACGATATTGGAACATGCAAAGAGTTCAGTGAGCTTTGCGGTAACATGACAGTCCGCACAACTTCCATGAGTTCCCAGACAGGATCCAAGGCCGGGG
>CAVFMZ010000108.1:0-8692 GCA_963623675.1 Firmicutes bacterium CAG:176
TTTTTCATCCGTACCCGAACATCCAGAATGCCATACTTACCATCTTCTGTATCTTTACTGAGAATCGTTGGCATCAATGTAGTCTCTGCAATTTCTTCCGGATCTTTATTTAAAATTGCTGCCACAAATCCTTTTCTGATCTCCGGGTACGCCAATAATTCTTTAAAACAATAATCCACTTTCGGGGACATTAAAAAATTATCTTTCGCTTTTGTTTCCATATAGTTTCTCCTTTCAAATCGTACAGAACAGACATCAAAAGAGAAACTTTTCTTTTTATAATTCTATCACAGATTCTTTTTCTCTGAAAGCTGCTTCTTCCCGTATCTGCTCTGTATTAAATTGTGTCATTATCGGGAATTTTGCTCGATCAGAGCTCCGAAAATGCCCTTGCATTATTTAGATAAATTGTATGTTTAGATAATAACATATAGCTATTCAAAAAGCAACTTATTTTATTCCTGTTTTTCTTTTCCACCTTCCCCGGACTCTGGTCAAATCATGCTCTTGTTTTTACTCCACCTTTTCAAAGGTCACACTGTCAATCTGCAGCTGTGTTTTCTTATGTCTGGAAATTTCCAGCTTTAATTCATAGATGCCGTCGCTTTCGCCGCCATCCCACTCCTGTTCATATTCAAACGTCATGGTTCCGGTTCCATCATTCAAGGCAACGATGTGGTACTCCTGCGTTCCTCCCACACCGGTCATTCCTTCTTCTGCCTCATCCTGCACATACATATTGTAGTCACTCGTAAATTGTTCCGGCATGGATGTAATGCTCCATGAATAGCCGGTTGTCGGGTTTGCATCCAGATCAAGGATCAGTTCATTTCCATTTACTACCTGCGCAGAATAGCCTTCTCCATCTACCGTGTATGATCTGGGCTGCCAGGACTGTGTCCTTCCCACTGCCAGAACTGCTGCTCCCACAATTACAATTGCCGCTGCTATGATCATTACCTTTTTCTTCATCATTTTTCTCTCCTCTTTCAGTGTACTGTTTCAATCAATGCTGCCCATGCCTCTTCCGAAAGTCCTGCCTCGATTTCCATAGAATAGGAACTTCCTCCGTCGGTCCAGATGGCCAGCGTATATTGTTCGGTCTCTCCTTTCAGAGTCACCTTCATTTCTCCAACCTGCAGTTCTTTTACGCATGCATATTCGTTATAGTCGCCGGAATTGTCCTCTGTTCCTTCTGACTGCCGGAACATGGCTGTCTGTCCTTCACCCTCATATTCCACCTGCGCCAGATCATCCCAGTAGGACCAGTAAGTGATTTTTTCCGGTGTGAACGGAAGGCCTGTCACATCCGCTACTGAAAATCCAACTGCTTCTGACAGCTGTTCCAGGGAATCCTTTTCCACAATGCCATTGGCAATGGACACATTTTCCGGCTCCTCCGTCTGGTTTTTCTGGAGAAGTCCCGGCATCAGCCAGAGGCCTGTCAGCAAAATCGCCAGGCACGCTGCCGCGGACAGCCATTTCCCTGTAATAAATCTCTTTTTTACAGGCCGATATGCACAGACATTTTCAAGGATACGGTTCTGCATTTCTTCCGTCACGTTCACATGATCCATTATTTCATTATATTTACGCTTCAAAATCGTACTCCTCCTTTAAAATCTCCTTTAATTTCAGTCTCGCACGCCGCAGGTCTGTCCGAATGGTTGCTTCGTTCCGCTGCAGAATCTCTGCAATCTCTTTTGTGGAAAATCCTTCCTGATAAAAGAGATGGATCACTTCCTTCTGGGTCTGCGGCAGGCTTTTTACTGCCTCCCACACAAAGGAGAGATCCTCCCTCTGCTCTGCTGCCAGTTCTTCCTTTAACTCATCTGTCTCCCGCAGGCGATGATATTTGATCCGGTTTTTGCTTAAATTTGCCGCAACCGTCAGAAGCCACGCTTTTTCATGCTGCGGATTCTGGAACACCGGTTCCGTTTTCATATACTGAATCAAAACATCCTGCAAAATCTCCTCTGCATCACTCATATTATGAAGATAGGAATAGGCACACCGCAGAATACTGTTTCCATGTTCTTTCAGAATGCGTTCCGCCTGCAAAGCCACGGGACTCTGTACCCGCTCTTTTTTCTTTGTTCCTGCGGATACTTCCATCACCATCAGATAGAGTTCATTCAGCACATAAAACAGCCATCGGCCTGCCGGATTCTCCCATGTGAGACATCCTTCCATTTCATGTTCCTCCTTTCGTTCTATCCTGAATACAATCCGCACTCATCAAATGTTGCACTCACTATAAAAATTTTTTCTCCTGCTGTCAAGAAATTCCGGAATTGCTTTTTACACCCCTGCATGTTAAACTGAAAAAAGTGCGTATTCATCGCATACACAGACGAATCAAAAAGGGGATATGAAAACATGAACAAACACAAGAGAAGTTCGTTCTCCGGAAAGCTGGGCTTTGTGCTGTCGGCTGCCGGAGCTTCGGTGGGACTGGGAAATATCTGGCGATTTCCCTATCTGGCTGCCAAATACGGCGGCGGTATTTTTCTGCTGATTTACATTATTCTGGCGCTGACCTTCGGTTATTCCATGATCATGGCCGAGACCTCTCTGGGACGGATGACCAGAAGAAGCCCGGTAGGCGCTTTTGAGAGTTTTGGAAAAACCGGTCTTCGGTCCGCAGGCGGATGGATCAACGCCATCATTCCGATTCTGATCGTTCCTTATTATTCCGTCATCGGTGGATGGGTCATCAAATACCTGGTGGAATATTTCATGGGACATGGTCAGACGCTTGCTTCTGACGAGTACTTTTCCAGCTTTATTTCCAATGGATTATCTACAGAACTCTGTTTCCTGGTATTTACGTTCATTACCTTAGGTATTATTTATGCAGGCGTCCGCAACGGAATTGAGCGCGTATCCAAATTTATGATGCCGATTCTGGTTGTGCTGTCCGTCATCATTGCCATTTATTCCGTCACCAGACCAGGCGCCCTGGCCGGTGTGAAATATTTCCTGATACCGAATATGGCGAATTTTTCCTGGATGACGGTAGTTACTGCCATGGGACAGATGTTCTATTCCCTGTCCATCGCCATGGGTATTCTCGTTACCTTTGGTTCTTATATGAAAAAAGAGACTTCGATTGAAGACTCCACACAGAATGTAGAAATTTTTGATACGGCCATTGCCATTATGGCCGGTCTTATGATTATCCCGGCAGTCTTTGCTTTCTCCGGCGGTGACCCGAACACCCTGCAGGCCGGTCCGGCGCTTATGTTCATCACCATCCCGAAAGTATTTGCCAACATGGGATTCGGAACCGCCATCGGTATCCTGTTCTTTTTACTGGTGCTGTTCGCTGCTGTGACCAGCTCCATCGCCCTGACAGAAAGTGCCGTCTCCACTTTTGAGGATGAACTGCACTGGAGCCGAAAAAAGGCAACCGTCTTTATGGGCGTTGTCATGGTGCTTCTGGGAACCCTCTCCTGCCTGGGCTACGGTCCGCTGGCCGGAATTACCATCATTGGCATGCAGTTCCTCGACTTTTTTGATTTCCTGACCAACTCTGTCATGATGCCGATTGCAGCCATTGCGACCTGTCTGTTCGTCTCCAAAGTAGTCGGTCTGAATAAAATGGAAGAAGAGATCACCCAGGACGGACAGCCATTCCGCCGGAAGAAGATCTTTCACTTTATGATTCAGTATCTCTGCCCCATCTTCGCAGCGATCATACTGATCAGTTCGGTGGCAAATGCCTTCGGATGGATTTCCATGTAACGAACGTCTAGATACAAAAACACCGTGATATCATTTTCCGATACCACGGTGTTTCTTTTGTTTATGCATTCATTGTTTCTTTTTTCCGATTCAGATACAGATAAAATCCCACATTCAGGATAATTCCCACGGTAGTGGACACCGGAGCTGCCAGACCGATTTTCGTCAGGCTCGCGTTGGGCTGAATACTCATGATATAGGCAAATGGCAGACGCACCAGCAGAGTCTGAATAAGTCCCTGGATCATAACCCACACGGTCTTGTTATTTCCATTAAAGTAACCTACCATACTGAACAGTACTGCAGTTACCAGCGTCTCCGGTGCAAACCCTTTCAGGTAAGCAAATCCGTTCCGGATCACTGCCGCGTCAGTTGTGAAGAAACCGGCCAGCACATCTCCTTTCAGCATCACCAGCGCAAATACAAGACATCCGACCACCAGTCCCACACCAATGCCGGTAAACAAGGTCTGTTTTGCACGCTTGAGCTTTCCGGCTCCCACGTTCTGGGAGACAAAGGAAGCCATAGACTGCATCAGGGCACTCGGTACCAGCATTGCAAAGTTTACGATCTTGCAGGCCACACCGTAACCGGAGGATGCCTCCAGTCCCAGACGGTTGACGAACGCACAGAGTGCCAGGAACGATACCTGGGTTAAAAACTCCTGCAATGCCAGCGGAAGTCCGATTTCCAGAACCCGCTGACACTGAGCATTCAGCCGAAAATCCCTTCTCGTAATGGTAAACGGCAGTTGCTTCTTGATAAGAAGAACAATTGCAAATACCACACTGCATGCCTGGGCTGCCACTGTTGCGATCGCTGCACCGGCTGCATCCATATGAAGTCCTGCTACCAGTGCCAGATCACCGAATACATTGATGATACATGCCACCAGTACAAACAAAAGCGGTGATTTGCTGTCACCAAGCCCCCGAAAAATCGCAGATAGCAAGTTATAAGCTACAATGAAGAAGATTCCGGCTCCGCAGATCCGAACATACGTAGCTGTCAGATCCACTGCTTCTGCAGGTGCCTGCATTAAAATCGCAATCGGACGGGCAAAAAATACCATCACTATAAACAGAATAACAGAAATGATGGTAAAGATAATGGCAGATCCGCCGATGACAGACCCGATCTGCTCCGGCTTTTTTTCACCCAGATACCGGGCAATCAACACCGTAATTCCCATGGCTGTCTGTGTCACTACAAAGGTGACCAGGTTCAATACCTGGCTTCCGGTAGAAACACCCGACAGTCCGGAAGTGGAACCAAACCTTCCTACCACCAGAAGATCCACCGCTCCATAGGCTGCCTGCAGCATCAACGCGCCAAGCACCGGCATCATAAAGGCTACCAGTTTCTTTAAAATACTTCCCTGTGTAAAATCTGATTTATCATTTGTCATATGTCTCTCTCCTCTCGTTCATAATCTGATAAAACTTTGCAATCGTCTGAATCATACACTGCGCCTCTTCTTCCGAGATCTCTTCCATATAAGGCGCCAGTGCCTGAAAATAATGGGCATCATATTTCCGGGACAGTTCTTTTCCGGCCTCCGTAACCGTAATATAAGTTACACGGCCGTCATCGGGAGAGGCAATTTTCTGCAAATATCCCTTTTTCTCCATCTCTTTTACCGTTCTGGTAATGCCCGGTCTCGGAAGGCTCAATGCATCACTGATATCCGATACTTTTACATGAACCTCCTGCTTTTCCAGTTTCTGAATGGCATCCAGATAATGAATATAGGAAGACGTCACGCCATTCGGCAATGGCGGCAGCAGATCCCTTGCCCTTTTCGCCTGATAACAGGCATCAAACATTTTTTTCAATGTTTCAATTTTCATAACAAAAAAATCTCCATATAATTACCAAAGTTAATTACTATTGGTAATTATATGGAGATTTAGAAATTTGTCAAGATTATTTTTCTTTACAGAAGATCTTTTAATTTTACCAGACGGACCAGCGCTTCATCCAGTGTCTTTTCTTCCCGTGCAAAATGCAGACGGATCAGATGATTAACCTCCTCCCGGAAGAAGCTGGAACCCGGCACTGCTGCCACGCCGATATTTTTAATCATCCACTCACAGAACTCCAGATCCGTAAATCCTGCAAACTGCGGAAGATCCAGAAATTCCTGAATATCGATCATGACAAAATACGTTCCCTGGGGTACATTGTGCTTTAATCCGATCTGGTCCAGTCCTTTCAGGAAATGATCCCGTTTCTTTGTGTAAAGTTCCAGAAGTTTCTCATAATAAGACTCCGGGAAATTTAATCCTGTTACAGCGGCTTCCTGAAGCGGTGCCGCTGCTCCTACGGTCAGGAAATCATGCACTTTCTTGGCTCCCTCGATCACTTCTGCCGGTCCGATCAGATAGCCCAGACGCCATCCGGTGATAGAGTAAGTTTTGGAAAGAGAATTACAGGTGATGGTATGGTCATACATACCCGGCAGGGATGCCATACACACATGTTTGTTCGGCGCATAAACCATATGCTCATACACCTCGTCCGTTACTACAAATCCATCGTATTTGAGCGCCAGTTCACCGATAGCCATCAGTTCTTCTCTGGTAAATACCTTTCCGCACGGATTGGAAGGATTGCAGACGATAATGGCCTTTGCTCCTGCTTTGAATCCTTCTTCCACCAGACAAATATCAAACTCATAGGTCGGAGGAACCAGCGGAATGTAGATTGGCTCTGCTCCGGAAAGAATAGCATCGGCTCCATAGTTCTCATAAAACGGAGAAAATACCATTACTTTATCTCCCGGGTTACAGATGGTCATCATGGCACTCATCATTGCCTCGGTTCCACCACAGGTGACCACGATCTCCGTATCCGGATTGATCTCTCTTCCAATTGCTTTTCCCTGTTTTCTGGCAAGCGCCTCACGGAAATTCTCCGCACCGAAGGTTACGGAATACTGATGAGGTCCTGCATAGGCCACCTTTGCCAGTGCATCCAGCATGGCCTTTGGCGGATCAAAATCCGGAAATCCCTGGGACAGGTTGATTGCCCCGTATTCATCACTGATTCTGGTCATACGACGGATGACGGAATCTGTAAATGTGTTTACTCTGTCACTTAATTTTGGCATACGTTTGGTTCCTTTCTCTTTTCGTATTTCTATGGAAATGCTGATTAAATCAGCATTTCCTTAGATTTCCATTTCACATTCACTCCGTCATTTCCGTCTTATCTGTTTAACGCATCGCAAATACATGTTTCTATGTAGTCAACACCCATATCCGTGTTGATCGTAAGGTCAAAATTAGCCGCTGCCCCCCATATTCTGCCTGTATAATAACGGTAGTTATCCGCACGCAGTTTGTCCACTTTGCGGATCTTCCTCTGTGCATCGACACTTTCTATACCAAGCCGTTCCATCACCCGCTTGATTCTGCTCTCTATGGGTGCTGTAAAGAATACCTTCAGCACATGGCAGTCGTCCTTCAGAAGATAATCGGAACATCTTCCAATGATCACACAGTTGCCTTTCTCTGCCAGCTCCCGGATTACTTTCGACTCTGCCTCGAAAATTCTGTCTTTCGGAGCCTCTTTCTCATTTCCATATTGATACATCTGATTTACCAGATCGTATAACAGGCTGTTCGTCATGGTTTCCTCTCTTTTTTCAATAAACTCAGAGGTCAGTCCTGTAGTTCCGGCTGTCATTTTAATAATCTCCTTGTCATAAAACTCATATCCGAGTTTATCTGCCAGCAGTTTTCCGATGTCATGTCCACCGGAACCATACTGTCTGCCAATGACGATCACGTTCTTATGCGGTACTGCTTCCTGATATTCATTTTTCTGTTCAGAAGCTGCCTTTGCTCCATATTCCTCCGGGAAAATATACGGCTTTATAAACTCCAGATACTTTCCAAAAAGCCGTGCAATAAAGCCAACCAGAAGAGCCGCAATGATGGTACCTTCCCGCACTCCGTTCAGTCGGCCTGAAAATATAAAAGAAAGGACACCTGCAATCACGGTCATGGAAGAGTCAAAAATAATCTTCGTGGTTCCAAAATTCGTATTCCATGTCTGTACAATGGCACGGACAAAAGACTCACCCGGCAGCATGACCACATCGGCCAGCACCTCCAGATACACACCAAATCCAAGTACAATACAGCCTGCCAGAAGCGCAATCAGCTTCACCGCATAATTCACAGGATTTACCCAGAAAAACAGATACATGGTAAGATCGATAAAATATCCGAATGCAACCGACACCGGAATCTGAAGAACGTTCTCGATCTTAAAATTCTTTCTTAAAATCAGAATCTGCAGCAATATAAGGAAAATGCTGAAGATAATGGTGAAATTTCCAAGGGTAAACGGAAAATTCAGACTTAACACATAAGGAATCGAAGAAATCGGTGAAGTTCCAAGGCACGCTTTCGTCACAAGGCTGACTCCAAGTGCGTTGATAAATAATCCTACCAAAAATAAAAGATATCGTTTTAACTTATTCATGTTCCATTCTCTCCTGTAAATTCACATAGATTTTCCGATAAACGGATAAAAACTGTTCGTATTCCTCCCCGGAAATATCCGCCAGCGCTTTCTTCTCAATCTTCGTAAATGCCTGATCCACCAGCTGCTGTTTCTGTTTGCCTTCTTCTGTCATAAAGATGTGGAAACTGCGTCGGTTTCCATTTAAGATCCTGCGCTCAATCAGTCCTTTTTCTTCCATCTTATTAAGAATGGTGGTCAGTGACCCTGCCTCCAGAAAACAGGCTCTGGCAATCTCCTTCTGATTGCTGCCATCATGATCTTTCAGATAATCAAGAATTTTCGGCTGCCCTATAGTAAGCCCTGTCTCTTTGAGCTGTTCCAGTAACGCTTTCTGTACCAGCATCTGATTTGCCATAATCAGGTAATGTAAAGGAGCATCCATATTTTTTCCTCCATAACAAAAATAGTT
>CAVFMZ010000109.1:0-8668 GCA_963623675.1 Firmicutes bacterium CAG:176
TAAACTATATAATATCGAAAAATAGACTATTATAAACGGGGAGAAACGTATGGATCTTGCAGATATTGAGACGTTCCTTACCATTGCATCCAGCAAAAGTATTTCCGATGCAGCGGCAAAACTTTTTATTACCCAGTCGACAGCCAGCCATCGGCTGCAGGCATTGGAAGCGGAACTGGGCACTTCTCTGCTGGTACGGCAGAAGGGAGTGCGGCAAATGGAACTGACTTCCGCAGGCAAACAGTTTGTGGGGCTGGCGGAGCAATGGGTGGCATTGTGGAAAAAGACACAGCTGTTAAAAGAGCATGAGCAGGATGTGTCACTGACTGTGGCGGGAACCAACCGGTTAAATTTATATACGCTGATGCCATTCTATCAGCAGCTTTCTAAAGCTTCAGTGACACTCAATATCCGTACCCAGCAGTCAGCCGAGATTTACAGTCTGGTGGAATCCCGGGAAATTGATGTGGGATTTGTAAACTGGGAAATGCGCTGCAAAAACATTCTGGCAACACCTGTGCTGGAAGAACGGCTGGTAGTGGTAACCGGACAGGATTTTCGATGGGAAGATCCGGTACATCCGGAACAGCTTCCGGCGGAGAAAGAGATTTATCTGGCATCCAATCTGCCTATTCAGGCGTGGCACGAGATTTGGTGGAATCCGGGACAGAATCCATATGTAAGGGTGGATAATGCGTCACTGGTGAGAAATTATATAGAAATTCCAGGATTATGGACCGTGTGTCCTATCTCGGTGGCTGTTGGACTTAAGGAAATGCTGCCACAGGTGCAGATTTATGAACTGGCGGTGGAAGCGCCGCCTATGGTGTCGTACATGTTAGTACATGCACATCCCAAAGAAGACAGTCTGAAAGGCATCCGGATGCTGCAGGAAATGCTGCCGGAATTTTTGCGAGGTGTAGACTGGAGCATAAAATAAGTTCCAACTGAAAATCTGTATTGACAGGAAAATCATAATTTTTTATAATAACGAACGGGAATGAAGTTCTCCCTGGGGAAACCCGAACCGCTTAAGACTTATGAGCTGATGACTTCTGTGATGAAAATGTCGCAGAAGCATCAGCTTTTTTTGCGGCAAAAAGGAGGAAATGAGATATGTTAGCATCACTTTCACTTATTTTTCTGGTGGGCCTTGCCATGGCCGCCATTGTACAGCAGCTCCGGCTGCCCCGGATTATCGGTATGTTATTTACCGGAATTCTAATGGGACCCTATGTGCTGAATCTGCTGGATCCATCAATTCTGGGAATTTCATCGGAATTACGGCAGATGGCACTGGTCATTATTCTTCTGAAGGCAGGACTGTCGCTGGATTTGTCGGATCTGAAAAAGGTAGGCCGCCCGGCAATCATGATGTCCTGTGTACCGGCATCCTTTGAAATCCTTGGATTTTTCCTGCTGGCGCCTTATGTGCTGGGTATTACCCGGATTGAAGCGGCAGTTATGGGTTCCGTCCTGGCAGCGGTGTCCCCGGCGGTGGTGGTGCCGAGAATGGTACAGCTGATGGAGCAGGGGTATGGAACGGAGAAAAGTATTCCGCAGATGATTCTGGCAGGAGCTTCCTGCGATGATATTTTTGTGATTGTGCTGTTTTCCACTTTCAGCAGTATGGCGCAGGGCGGACAGGCACATCTGATGGATTTTGTAAATATTCCGGTTTCGATTGTACTGGGAATTTTGCTGGGAATTGCAGCGGGCTGGATGTTAAGTCTGTTTTTTGAGACGGCTTACGCCCATGCACACTGTGTCCGGAACAGCATGAAAGTGGTGATTGTACTGGGAAGTGCATTCCTCCTGATGGCCGTGGAAACATGGCTCAAAGGAATCGTATCCGTGTCCGGTTTTCTGGCCGTGGTCAGTATGGCGTGCACCATCAAATTGAAATGTGTGACATCTGTATCAAAACGTCTTTCTGAGAAATTCGGCAAGCTTTGGATTGCAGCGGAAGTCATTCTGTTCGTACTGGTGGGAGCGGCAGTGGATATTCGTTATACCATGGAAGCCGGAATTGCGGCGGTCTGCATGATTTTCCTGGCACTTCTGTTTAGAACCGTGGGCGTACTGCTCTGCGTGGCTGGTACGGGGCTGAATCGTAAAGAGCGGCTGTTCTGTGTGATTTCCTATCTGCCGAAGGCAACGGTGCAGGCTGCTATTGGCTCTGTTCCCATGGCGATGGGGCTGCCCTGCGGGAAAATTGTGCTCTCTGTTGCGGTGCTGGCGATTCTCATTACCGCGCCGCTGGGTGCGATTGGAATGGATGCCACCTATCAGAAACTGCTGGAGCATGCGGATTTGAAACAAAAGGCATGCGATTGAAAATAAGGACTATAAATTTTTTGCAAAAACTTAGTGCAAAGGCATAAAAACCTTGCATATTTATGTGCGGAGGATTATAATATATTAAGTTTTTATAAACTTTATAAAGAAATTATACGCTTCAGGCAGATATGCCTGATCAGATAGAAATAGATTGGAAGTAACGGAATGCAGTATACAAGAGAGTCAGCAATCGAACGGCTGCTGAAGAATTATGGGCCATATTATAACATTCACATGATCGAAGATGATCAGACCCCGATCACAGCCCGCTGTGATTTTTTTGAGCATTCCGGCCAGTATGTAATCTCAAAAAAAGCAGAGCTGTGGTCTGCAGAAAATGAAGAATTTCTGTATCTGCTGAACATCCCCCATCTGACACTGCCGCTGTTTGAGCAGTGGAGAGATTACATTTATGAGGATGGCATGAAACGGATTCATGTGGGTCCGGGACATATGGCCTCCTACATTACGGCAGTCTTTGTGTGCGATACCTGTGACGAGGACGCACTGAAGGCACTGAAAAAATGCCGTATTTACAAAAGTTTTCATTTTTCACTGCATGGATGGATGAATTTCCATGCTTCGCTGGTTCGGGTGGCAGACAGCCGTATTGATGCCAACCGAAGCGGCCACCATGTAGCGAAAATTTTGAAAAAAGTACTATATTCGCAAACACGGAAGGGAGTAAGTAAAAAATGAATTCATTAGTACTTCTCGTTATCTGCGTCGCTGTCCTGGCAGTCGGATATGTCTGTTACGGCGGCTGGCTGTGCAAACAGTGGGGCGTAGGTGAAAGCAAAACTGAGACACCGGCTCATACTATGGAGGATGGTGTTGACTATGTACCGGCAAAAGCACCGGTTCTGATGGGACATCATTTTTCATCCATCGCAGGCGCAGGCCCGATTACCGGACCGATCGGAGCAGCAATGTTCGGATGGCTTCCGGTTACCCTCTGGGTTCTGATCGGAGGTATTTTCTTCGGTGGTGTGCATGATTTTGGAGCACTGTTCGCATCTGTCCGCAATAATGGACAGTCCATCGGAGAGATCATTTCCTCCAGCATGAGCAAACGTGCAAAACAGCTGTTTATCATCTTCTCTTATTTGACCCTGATTCTGGTAGTAGCAGCATTTGCTTCTATTGTAGCGTCTACCTTCGGAGCAGTCTATGATGAGAGCGGAGCACTGGATATGGCAAAATCTGCAACACCGGCTACGGTGGCAATGATTTCCTTATTGTTTATCCTCATTGCGATTGTATTTGGTTTCTGCGTATATCGCCGGAATATGCCTATGGGAATTGCATCTGTATTCGGCGTGCTTGCTATCGTCCTGATCATGGCAATTGGTATGAATTATCATCCGCTGTATCTCTCTACAAAAACCTGGATGATCATTGTCGGAATCTATATTGCGATTGCGTCTGTAACGCCGGTATGGATCCTGCTTCAGCCGCGCGATTACTTAAGCTCTTTCCTGCTGTATGCGATGCTGGCAGTAGCAGCTTTTGGTGTTATCGTGGCGCATCCGACCTTTGACAGCAGCTTCCCGGCATTCGGAGGATTTGCTGTTGACAATGGAAATGGTATCCAGTATATGTTCCCGGTACTGTTTACAACAGTAGCCTGCGGTGCAATCTCCGGATTCCATTCACTGGTTTCTTCCGGAACCACATCCAAGCAGCTTGACAAAGAGAAAGACGCAAAACCGATTGCCTACGGCGGAATGCTTTTGGAGTGCGTACTTGCAGTATTGACTCTGTGTGCGATCGGATATGCTTATAAATGGAATACACAGAATCCGGACAATGCACTGGTTGGTGCAACTGCAATCTTTGGTGGTGGTATTGCCCATATGATCGATGACATTATCCCGGGAAGCTACAGCATCCTGAACTCTTTACTGGTACTGACCTATTCCGCATTCTGTCTGACCTCTCTGGACACAGCAACCCGTCTGGCACGTTTCATGTTCCAGGAGTTCTGGCTGGAGCCGGGAGAGACTCCGAAGGATATCAAAGAGGGCTGGAAGAAAGTGATGGTAGATCCGTACTTCGCAACCATCCTGACGGTTGTGCTTGGTATCCTGCTTGGTATGACCGGATACACAAAGATCTGGGGACTGTTCGGAGCTGCGAACCAGCTGCTTGCAGGTATCGGCCTTCTGGCAGTAGCTACCTGGCTTGGTAAGATGGGTAAGAACAACAAGATGTTCCTGATCCCGATGGCATTCATGATTGTTGTGACCATCTGCTCTCTGGTGCTGACGGTTAAGAACCAGGTTGGTATGATCATGGCAGGAAGCTCTGACTGGGGTCCTTATGCACAGACCATCCTTGGTGTATTGCTGATCATTCTCTCTGTTGTCCTTGTAATTGAAGGTGTACAGACTCTGAGTAATCAGAAAAAAGCAAACGCTTAATTTTATATACGGCATGAAGAGACGTCCTTAGGGGCGTCTCTTTTATGCACTGATAATACTTTAAAAGTATCACAATACATTTGCTATATGTATTTCACATTCATGTGTGGCTGTGGTACATTATACTCAACAAAAGGAAATCAGATCTGAAAATCCAATCGTAACTGAACAGGGCTGTGGAAGAAAACACAGCACACAGAAAGGCAAGGTGTCTGTTATGAAGAAAATTTTAAGTATGCTGAACGAATTCTTTAAGGAGTATTACAACAGCTTTTCCGCTGTATGCGCTTAATGTGAGTTTAACCTGTATTTGTAGAGTGTTTGCGAATAAATGACGGAAAGTCCGGAAGGCTTCAAACCTTCCGGACTTTCTGTGTAATTGAAAAGTACAGGGAACCTGTGATAGAATATAACTGTTCAGAATCATGCGCATGAATTCTGAATAATTACTAAAATGACAGCAGGAGGATACTTCGGATGAAGATAGAAGAATTACTGACGGCTATGATGGAATATGACCATGGGGATGCAAAGCGCATCCAGCATTTTATCAAGGTATATGAATTTGCCCGAATGATCGGTCTGATGGAAGGGCTGGATGAGAAGACACAGTTTACGCTGGAGAGTGCGGCAGTGGTTCATGATATTGGAATCCATATTTCTGAGCAGAAATACGGAAGCAGCAGTGGAAAATATCAGGAGCTGGAAGGCCTGGCGGAGGCGAAAAAGCTGCTGGATGGATTAGGCTGGCCGGAGGATGTGACGGAGCGGGTCTGCTATCTGGTTGGACACCACCATACCTATCATGATATGGACGGCATGGATTATCAGATTCTGGTGGAAGCAGATTTTCTGGTCAATCTTTTTGAAGATAAAGTGTCTGCGGATGGATGCAGAAATGCGTACGACAGAATATTCAAAACGGAAAGCGGAAAACGGCTGTATCGAACCATGTATCCGACAGTATAGCACCCTTTTCTCGACGAAGTGCCCTCTTTCGTGTTATAATTATTTATTATGATGCCAGGGTCAAAAGGTCTAAACCCACATGGGCTCGCTCATAAGTGGGTGAAAGACCTTGGGACCCGCCCCGATATGAGCATAAAAGTGGGATGATAATCCCACGATATGCGAATATTGGGTAGGATTGTGGGAGTGCGGAGCACGGAGCAATCCGTAGGCATCAAAGTCGGGGGCTTTTGCCCCCGACATCTTATTATGACACAAGGGGGCATTTTGCATTGAAACATCTTTGTATAGCAGTTCTGGCACATGTGGATGCGGGAAAGACAACATTATCGGAAGCGATGCTGTATGAAAGCGGCACAATCCGGAAATTAGGAAGAGTGGACAACAAAGACGCATTCCTGGATACCCATGAGCTGGAGCGGGCGAGAGGAATTACTATATTTTCCAAACAGGCAGAATTCACCCTTGGAGACTGGAAAGTAACATTGCTGGATACACCGGGCCATGCGGATTTCTCTGCGGAGATGGAACGGACGCTGCAGGTGCTGGATTATGCCGTCCTGGTCATCAGCGGGGCTGACGGTGTGCAGGGGCATACGAGAACACTGTGGCGGCTGCTCAAACGCTACGGAGTTCCGGTATTTTTGTTTGTCAATAAAATGGATCAAAACGGAACGGATAAAGAACTGCTCATGGAGCACTTGAAGAAGGAACTGGATGACCGGTGCGTGGATTTTGACTGCGATCAGACATCCAGAGAATTCCTGGAAAATGTAGCAGTCTGTGAGGAGCAGGCTCTGGAACATTACCTTGAGCAGGGGACGGTTTCTGAGCATACGATCAAGAAACTGATCCGGGAGCGCCACGTATTTCCATGCTATTTTGGATCTGCATTGAAGCTTGACCGGGTAGATAAACTGCTGAAGGGCCTGGAACAGTACGCGGATGTGGAAGTGCCTGAGCAGAAATTCGGCGCCCGTGTTTTCAAGATCAGCCGGGATGAGCAGAGAGGAAGACTGACCTGGCTTCGGGTGACCGGGGGAACCTTGAAAGTGAAAGACACATTGAACGGAACGGCGGATGAGGAAGAGTGGCAGGAAAAGGTAAATCAGATCCGCGTTTATTCCGGAACAAAATATGAGACGGTCAATGAGGCGGAAGCGGGCATGGTCTGCGTGGTGACGGGACTTACGAAGACAAGAGCCGGAGAGGGACTGGGAATTGAACATCACACCAACCTTCCGGTGCTGGAGCCGGTACTGAACTATAAACTGACGCTGCCAAGAGACTGCGATCCAGTTCAGCTTCTTGGGAAACTTCGTCTCCTGGAAGACGAGGAGCCGGAACTTCATATTCACTGGAATGACAAACTCCGGGAAATTGAAGTGCAGCTTATGGGAGAAGTCCAGATTGAGATTCTGAAAAAGCTGATTCTGGACCGCTTTGGTGTGTCTGTTGATTTTGATGAAGGAAATATTGTCTATAAGGAAACGATTGCCAATACCGTGGAAGGAGTGGGACATTTTGAACCGCTTCGTCATTATGCAGAAGTACATCTGCTCATGGAACCGGGTGAGCAGGGGAGCGGTCTGCAGTTCGCGGCAGATTGCAGCGAAGATCTGCTTGACCGGAACTGGCAGCGGCTGGTATTAACGCATCTGGAAGAACGCCAGCACAAAGGCGTGCTCACGGGATCGGATATTACAGATATGCGAATTACACTGGTGGCAGGCCGTGCTCACCAGAAGCATACCGAGGGCGGAGATTTCCGTCAGGCAACTTATCGTGCCGTCCGTCAGGGGCTGATGCAGGCAGAAAGCGTATTGCTGGAGCCCTGGTATGATTTTCGGCTGGAAGTGCCCTCTGAGACGCTGGGACATGCCATGATGGATCTGGAGCGCATGGAAGCAGAGATGGGACTGCCTGAGCAGGAAGGAGACATGGCCGTGCTCACAGGCGGAGTGGCAGTAGCCTGCATTAAGAACTACCAGAAAGAGATCAATTCCTATACAAAAGGAAGAGGAAGGCTCACCTGTGTTTTCCGTGGATATGGACGCTGTCATAACCAGGAGGAAGTGCTGGAGCAGAGCTGGTACGATCCGGAAGCTGACCTTCGGAATCCGTCGTCGTCTGTCTTCTGTTATCATGGAGCAGGAACCATTGTACCATGGTATGAAGTGCCGCAGCATATGCATCTGGAAAGCGTGCTGCAGAAAAATGGCAGTTTAAAAGTGTCAACACTCCGGGAAAATCCGTTAGGAAATCTGAATGAGCCGGAGGAAAGACGCCGCCCGGCTGTGCTGCTGGGAAGTGCGGAGGAGGAAGAAGAGCTGCAGGCCATCATGCAGCGGACCTTCGGAGAAGAAAAACTCCGCCGGTATAATGACCATCCCGCTTCCAGAACCTATGGGGCGGAGAAGCCGGAAAAAGCAAAACCATACAAACCGAAAGAAAAATTGCCGGAGTATTTTCTGGTGGATGGCTACAATGTCATTTTTGCATGGGAAGAATTAAGCGATCTGGCGAAAGTGAATATCGCAAGTGCCAGGGAAAAGCTGCAGGATATCATGTGTAACTATCAGGGATTCCGGAAGTGCAATCTGATTCTGGTTTTCGACGCCTATCGGGTAGAGGGACATGAGGAAGAGATCATGCCTTATCACAATATCCATGTGGTCTACACGAAAGAAGCGGAGACCGCAGACAGCTATATTGAGCGGACGGCTCATCAGATTGGACGGAAATATCAGGTGACCGTGGCAACCTCCGACGGCCTGGAGCAGATTATTATTCGTGGACAAGGCTGTGCCATGATGTCAGCGCGGGAATTAAAGGAAGAGATCAACCGGATCAATCAGGAAATCCGCCGGGACTATGTGGAACAGTTCCCAGGCAGCAAGAATTATCTCTTTGATTACCTGCCGGAAGATCTGCAG
>CAVFMZ010000110.1:0-8646 GCA_963623675.1 Firmicutes bacterium CAG:176
TTGATTCAGGGGTGAGCAGGCTCCTTTTGCGAAGCAAAACTTTAAATGAGCCTGTGAATCGTTACTGGAACGAGGTACGAGTGAACAGTAACAGAAAGTATGAGGGAGGGGTATGGATGAGAAAATGGAGCGTGGCGATTGCTGATGATAACGAACGAATGATAGAAATTCTGGACGGTATTTTGAAGCAGGATCCGGACCTGGAGGTGGTCGGGATGGCACGCAACGGCGAGGAAGCCTGTCAGCTCATCAGGGAGAAACAACCGGACATTATGCTGTTGGACATCATCATGCCAAAGCTGGACGGACTTTCCGTGATGGAACGGATCGGACAGGATTCCAACATTCAGAAAAAACCTGAATTTGTAATAATTTCTGCGATTGGTCAGGAGCGGATTACAGAAAATGCATTTCTGCTGGGAGCCAGTTACTATATCATGAAACCCTTCGGCCATGATATGCTGCTGAGCCGGATTCAGAGGCTGAAAGGGTCTGTACAGAATCAAAAGGCAGAGATTCGTCAGGTAATACCCTATGAAACGAGAAATGTTTACCAGAAACGGAATCTGGAGACTGATGTGACCAACATGATCCATGAGATCGGGGTACCGGCGCATATCAAAGGATATCAGTATCTGAGAGATGCCATTATGATGGCAGTGGAAGACATGAATATGCTCAACGCCATTACGAAGGTTCTGTATCCGACCATTGCAAAGAACCATCATACCACACCCAGCCGGGTGGAACGCGCCATCCGGCATGCCATTGAAGTGGCCTGGGGAAGAGGTAAGATGGACACCATTGATGAATTATTCGGATATACGGTGAACGTGGGGAAAGGAAAGCCGACCAATTCCGAATTTATTGCTCTGATTGCAGATAAAATCCGTCTGGAATATAAAAAACAGGCGTAAAGATCGAATTCTCCTTTCAAACAGTTCCGCGGTGATGTATAATAGTAAATATACAGCCGAGAACTGGAGGGAAACGTATGAAGAAGGTACTGTTTATTGCATCAGAGTGTGCACCGTTTATTAAGACCGGGGGGCTTGCAGATGTAACGGGAACACTGCCCAGATATTTTGATAAAGAAAAATACGAAGTCAGAGTGATCATTCCGAATTACAAGTGCATCAAACCTGAATGGAAGGAGCAAATGCATTTCGTTACGAATTTCTACATGGATATGGCGTGGAGAAGCCAGTATGTGGGAATTATGGAGATGGAATACGAGGGAATCCGGTACTACTTTATAGATAACGAATATTATTTCGCGGGTGACAAGCCCTATGGATATATTCATGAGGATGTGGAGAAGTTTGCCTTTTTCTCAAAGGCAGCGCTGTCAATTCTTCCGGTGGTTGGATATCAGCCGGATATTGTACATTGCCATGACTGGCAGACCGGTTTGGTGCCGGTATACTTAAAGGACAGCTTCCATGAAAGTGAGTTCTATGCCAATATGAAATCGATTATGACGATTCATAATCTGAAATTTCAGGGTGTCTGGAATATTGATACTGTTCAGGATGCAACGGGACTGGATATGTCTTATTTCACTCCGGACAAGCTGGAAGCGTTCGGAGATGCCAATTACCTGAAAGGCGGAATCGTTTATGCCGACCGTATTACGACGGTCAGCCACACCTACGCCGAGGAGATTCAGACACCGTTTTACGGGGAACATCTGGATGGCCTTATGCGTGCAAGATCAGGGGAACTCACTGGAATTGTCAATGGACTTGATTATGAGGAGTGGAATCCGCAGAAGGATCCGCAGATCAAGGCCCATTACAGTGTAGGAAATTTTAGACTGAACAAAGTAAAGAACAAGCTGGCACTTCAGAAAGAACTGGGACTTCCGGAAGACAAGAAGGTCATGATGATCGGGATTGTCTCCCGACTGACGGACCAGAAGGGATTTGATCTGATCGACTGCATTATGGATGAGCTCTGCCAGGATGCGGTACAGATTGTGGTGCTTGGCACAGGAGAAGAGCGGTATGAAAATATGTTCCGCCATTTCGCTTGGAAATACGGCGACAAGGTGGCTGCATGCATCTATTATTCAGATGCCATGGCTCACAAAATTTATGCAGCCAGTGATGCGTTCCTGATGCCGTCCCTGTTTGAACCGTGTGGTTTGAGCCAGCTGATGAGTCTGCGTTACGGAACGCTCCCGATTGTGAGGGAGACCGGCGGACTGAAAGATACCGTAGAGCCATACAACGAATATGAAGAAACCGGAACCGGATTTTCGTTTACAAATTATAATGCCCACGAAATGCTGGAAGCAATTCGCTATGCAGAAGAAATTTATTATGACAGAAAACGTTCCTGGAATAAAATAGTAGAGCGTGCGATGCAGGCAGATTTCTCCTGGGAGAATTCCGCAAAGCAGTATGAGCGCCTTTACGACGAGCTGTAACCTGTATTTGTCAGGTATAAATACCTCCCTGTTTTCACATACTGGAATCGTACTACAGTATGGAAAACAAGGAGGTATTTTTTATGTCACAGTTATCAGAACTGGATGTCCAGAATCTTCGTCACCTGATTGGCGGAAGCGAGACCTGCAAAGCCAAATTCGAGGCCTATGCGAGCGAAGCAACCGACAGTCAGGTAAAACAGTATTTTCAGGTGAAAAAGGACTTGCTGTATTTTACATAAAGTGGTATAGTACACATAGTTGAGTAATTGAAAAAATGAATAAAAACAGTTGGTGCCGCCTATGAATGCGGAGAATAGGGAAACAGGTGAAAAGCCTGTGCGGAGCTCGTCACTGTATACAGCGTTGCATGACCATAATGTCACTGGATTGAGAGATCTGGGAAGACGGTCAGTGTGGAAAAGCTGAAAGCCAGGAGACCTGCCAGCTGTGGTACGGGAAAGAAACAAAATAGTTACATGTTTTTAATTCCAGGTCACGAGGTTTGATTGTACCGAAAAATATATATTTTTCCTGCAATCCAACTGCATTCTCATGCGTTGGATTTTTTATTTCTCTCGCACATATTCGGATTTTTAATTGCTTACGATACCTTATTAATTTGTCTTAATCAAAGGGAGAGATGAAGATGAAAAAGAAACTTGTAGTAATGCTCTGTGTAGCAGCCATGACAGCAACCATGGTAAACGGATGCGGAAGCAGCAGTACAGCAACGGACACCGCAGCAGAGGAGACCACGGAAAGCACTGACGACACTGCAGCAGAGGAAGAGACCACTGAGGCTGAAGACAGCGAGGCAGCAGACGAGGATGCAGATCAGGCAGCAGCTGATAAGGTGGCAGCTCTGATCGACAAGATCTATGTGCAGGAGAGAACCGATACCACTGACGAGGATTGTAAAGCAGCAAAAGAAGCATGGGACGCTCTGACCGACGCTCAGAAAGAGCTGGTAGAGGGTGAAGAAGCTGATCCGGATTACTTCGGACGCGACACCGGCGATGCTTCCAAAGACGATCCGCGTAACCAGGATGAGATCGGTGAGAACGAGATTCTGGTAGCAAGCTTTGGTACTTCCTTCAACGACAGCCGTGTTGCTGATATCAAAGGAATTGAGGATGCTATTCAGGAAGCAAATCCGGACTGGTCTGTAAGAAGAGCATTTACCGCTCAGATTATCATCAACCACATTCAGGCCAGAGATGACGAGAAAATTGATAACATGGATCAGGCACTGGAGCGTGCAGTGGCAAACGGTGTGAAGAATCTTGTGGTTCAGCCGACCCATTTAATGCATGGAGCTGAGTATGATGAGCTGTCAGAGGCAGTTGCAAAATATGAGGACAAATTTGAATCCGTTAAAATCGCTGAGCCGCTGCTTGGTGAAGTTGGAAGCGATGCTGCCGTAGTCAACGACGATAAGAAAGCAGTTGCAGAGGACATCACTGCCGAGGCAGTAAAGACTGCAGGATATGACAGCCTTGACGCTGCAAAAGAAGACGGTGTTGCATTTGTATTCATGGGACATGGTACTTCCCATACTGCAAAAGTTTCCTACAGCCAGATGCAGTCCCAGATGGGCGACCTTGGCTATGAGAACGTATTTATCGGAACCGTAGAGGGTGAGCCGGAAGAGACCGCCTGCGAGAATGTGATCCAGGCAGTTGCTGATGCAGGTTACACCAAAGTTGTTCTTCGCCCGCTGATGGTAGTAGCAGGCGATCATGCAAACAACGATATGGCCGGCGACGATGATGATTCCTGGAAGAGCCAGTTTGAGGCTTCCGGAAAATTCGAGAGTGTTGATACTCAGATCGCAGGTCTTGGTGAGATCGAGGCTATTCAGGATATCTATGTTGCTCATACGGCAGCAGCCATCAATGAGTAATCAGAACTAAGAAAGAAGACTGGAAATGAAGAAGAAAATCATCGCGTTATTAGGAATGACAGTCATGAGCTGTGCACTGGTGACCGGCTGCAGCGGCAGCAAGACACCGGCTGCAGAGAGCGAAGCAGCGACCGAAGCGCCTGCAGAGCCGCAGGAGGATACGGAAGCTCCGACGGAGGAGCAGACTACGGACGAGGCGGATGCTCAGGAAGAAACGGAAACAGCGACCGAGACTGCGGTACTGGAAGATGGAACCTACACGGCAGAATTTGATACGGACAGCAGCATGTTCCATGTAAATGAAGCATGCGATGGAAAAGGAACCCTGACAGTGAAAGATGGTGTTATGACCATTCATGTATCCCTGGTGTCCAAGAATATCGTGAATCTGTATCCGGGCACAGCAGAAGATGCACAGAAGGAAGGCGCAGAGCTTCTGCAGCCGACTGTGGACACGGTTACCTACAGCGATGGTATGTCAGAGGAAGTGTACGGATTCGATATCCCGGTGCCGGTTCTCGACGAAGAGTTTGACGTGGCGCTGATCGGAACCCAAGGAACCTGGTATGATCATAAAGTAAGCGTTTCCAATCCGGAAAAAGCAGAAGAACAGCAGTAAAAGTTTGAAACATTGGCGGACCGGGCTTAGCCCGGTCCGTTGCGCTATGGAGGAAAGACAATGAAAAAGAAAACGATTTTGAAAAAAGCAGCGGGACTTCTGCTGGCGGCAGTTCTTCTGACAGCGGGAGCCGGAGTGCAGAATATGACCGTACAGGCAGCAGAGAGCAGTACCGAACCAGCCGGACTTGATCTGGCAGACGGAAAATATTCCGTGAAAGTAACTATGGAAGGCGGAAGCGGCCGTGCCAGTATCAGTTCCCCGACAATACTGACCGTGGAAAATGGACAGGCAACCGCCAGAATTGAGTGGAGCAGTTCCCATTATGATTATATGAAAATCGGGGATGTACAGTATGACCCGGTGAATGAAGATGGAAATTCTGTCTTTCAGATTCCGGTGACCGTGTTTGATGAACCTGTGGAAGTGGTTGCAGATACCACGGCCATGAGTGTTCCTCATGAAATTGACTATACGTTTACTTTTGACAGTGCATCTTTAAAATCAGAAAAAGCAGTGGTAACCCAGCAGCGAATTGTGATGCTGGTGGTAATTATTGCTGCGGCTGTGACGATCTATCTGATTAAAAAGAAGAAAGCGAAGAAGATGTAATGAAGAAGAGAATAACAGCAGGGATTGTAAGTGCAATCCTGGCAATTTCCGTGACGGCCTGCGGTTCTGCAGGAGCGTCCACAGAAACGAATACGGACATCAGTCAGGAACTTACCTATGACCACAGCATGGAGCTGGAGTATGCGGAAGAATTTTCCGTGGATTATTATGAAGACGGATATGCCCTTGTCACCATTGCGGATGACGGACGGTATCTGGTGGTGCCGGAAGGGAAATCCGCACCGGAAGATCTGGCGAAAGACATCACCGTGCTTCAGCAGCCATTACGCAATATCTATCTGGTGGCATCTTCCGTTATGGATATGTTCGTGTCACTGGATGCGCTGGACAGCGTGAGCTTCAGCGCGTTAAAAGCAGATTCCTGGTATATTGAGCCTGCAAAGGAGGCCATGGAGGCGGGAAAAATTCTCTATGCGGGAAAATATTCCGCACCGGATTACGAGCAGATTTTATCAGGAAACTGTGAGCTTGCTATTGAAAACACCATGATTTCCCATACACCGGAAGTGAAAGAACAGCTGGAAAAATTCGGCATTCCGGTGCTGACGGATCATTCCAGTTATGAGAAGAATCCGCTGGGACGAACCGAATGGGTAAAGCTTTACGGTCTGCTGACCGGCCATGAAAAAGAGGCGGAGGAAGCCTTTGCAGCGGAAAATGAAGCGTTTGCTTCTATTGGAGAGGAAGAAGACACCGGAAAGACCGTTGCATTCTTCTATATCACGACGAATGGAGAGGTAAACGTCCGCAAATCTGCTGACTATCTGCCAAAGATGATCGAACTGGCAGGCGGTAAGTATATTTTTGAGAAACTGGGAGACGAAGATGATGTGTCCTCTACCATGTCCATGCAAATGGAAGAGTTCTATGCAGGGGCGAAGGATGCGGACTATATTATTTATAACAGTACCATTGACGGAAGTCTGCAGACGCTGGCAGATCTGACGGCAAAGAGTCCTATGCTGGAGAAGTTTAAAGCAGTGCAGGATGGAAATGTATACTGTACGACGAAGAACCTGTACCAGTCTACCATGGAGCTGGGCACGATTACCTCGGATATTCATAAGATGCTGATCGGTGACGATACTGATCTTACTTACCTCTATAAACTGGAGTGATACCATGAAGAAAAGACAGGGCAGATATACTGCCGCATTTATCATTTTACTGGCACTGGTCGTACTTTTTCTGGTGCTGAATGTGTGTATCGGAAGCGTGAATATTCCGGTGTCGGAGATTCCGAAGATCCTGTTTGGAAATGGGGCGGATCAGGTGTATACAGATATTGTAACGGGAATTCGTTTTCCAAGGGCTCTGGCGGCAGCAATCCTGGGCGGCGGGCTGGCATTGTCCGGATATCTTCTGCAGACCTTTTTCCATAATCCCATTGCGGGGCCTTTTACACTGGGCATTTCTTCCGGCGCAAAGCTGATGGTTTCCCTGGTCATGGTGGCATCCCTTGGAAATGCGCTGAAATTAAGTTCCTGGGTCATGATTATCGCCGCGTTTGTGGGAGCTATGATCTGTATGGGATTTGTCATTATCATGTCCAGGGTGATGGATCAGATGTCCATGCTGATTGTCAGTGGAGTCATGATCGGCTATATCTGCTCCGCTATCACGGATTTTGTAGTTACCTTTGCGGATGACGCGGACATTGTCAATCTTCATAACTGGTCCAAGGGAAGCTTTTCCGGTATCACCTGGAATAATGTGTCTATTATGGCAATTGTGACAGGTGTCACTTTGATTTGGATTTTCCTGTTGTCCAAGCCTTTAAGCGCCTATCAGATGGGAGAGTCCTATGCGAGAAATATGGGACTGAATGTGCAGATGTTCCGGATTCTGCTGGTTCTTCTGTCGAGCGTATTATCTGCCTGCGTGACGGCATTTGCAGGTCCGGTGTCTTTCGTTGGCATTGCGGTGCCTCATCTGGTGAAGAATCTGTTTGGAACAGCAAAGCCCATTCTCATGATTCCGGCCTGTTTCCTGGGAGGGGCGACCTTCTGTCTCTTCTGTGACCTGCTGGCAAGAACCATGTTTGCCCCTACGGAGCTGTCCATCAGTACCGTGACGGCAGTGTTTGGCGCACCGGTGGTTATTTACATTATGATTCACCGGAAGAAAGAGAAGGCGGAGTAGGCGTATGGACGAATATTATTTTTATACCAGAGGACTGACCGTGGGATATCACGGCGTTCCTTTAATCAAAGATATTGAACTCTGCCTAAAGAAAGGCGAGATTCTGACGCTGATCGGTCCCAATGGAGCCGGTAAGACGACCATTCTGAAAAATATCATCTGCCAGTTAAAACCGCTGGGCGGTGTGGCTGTTCTGGATGGCAGCAATATGGAAGAATTAAGCGGCAGAGCGCTTTCCCAAAAGCTGTCAGTCGTTCTGACGGAGCGGGTGCGGCCGGAGATGATGAACTGCCGGGATGTGGTGTCCACAGGTCGTTATCCGTATACGGGAAAATTCGGTGTTCTTTCGGAGGAAGACTGGAAGATCGTGGATGAATCCATGGGGCTGGTTCACATTGAAGAACTGGCAGAGCGGGATTTTGCAAAGACCAGTGACGGGCAGAAGCAACGTGTCATGTTGGCGAGGGCACTTTGCCAGCAGCCGGATATCATCGTACTGGATGAACCCACGTCCTTCCTGGATATCCGCTACAAGCTGGAGTTCTTATCCATCATCCAGAATATGTCCCGGACGAGAAAACTGTCGGTCATCATGTCCCTTCATGAACTGGATCTGGCAGGACGGATTTCCGATAAGATTGCCTGCGTCTGTGGCGACCGGGTAGACCGGTTCGGCACACCGGAGGAGATTTTCACGGAAGGCTATATTCCGAAGCTCTATCAGATGACCACCGGTTCCTATGATGAGCTGACCGGTGATCTGGAACTTCCGGCGGTGCAGGGGGAACCGAAAGTCTTTGTCCTGTCCGGCAATGGCACCGGAACGGCAGTGTTCCGCCGTCTGCAGCGGGAAGGAATTCCTTTTGCAGTGGGCATCCTCTGGGAAAATGACCTTGACTATCCGGCGGCAAAAGC
>CAVFMZ010000111.1:0-8539 GCA_963623675.1 Firmicutes bacterium CAG:176
ATTGAGAATCTCCAGGTGATTGTAGTGAAACTGTTTAAAAAGATCTTTCATAAAAAGGCAGAGAAATAAGACAGATAAAATCCAGGAGACAACCGTCTTCTGGATTTTGTTTTTTCTGACCTTAAAGAAAAATAAAAGTAACTATTCAGGACCCCATTCGCAAAATCGCTGCTACGCAGCTTTACTTTTGCTCATGTGGTTACTTCGCCATATAAAACTGCTTATCTGCCCGAATGCAAGCATTCGCAGAATGCAGTTTTGCATGGCTCTGAATAGTTACAAATAAAAATGTGCGGAGGATTTCATGAATCGGACACCAAGTATTGTAAACATACAAAGTAAAATGAAAGCGCTGACAGGGTCAGAAAAGAAGGTTGCTGACTATGTGTTGAAAAATTATATGAAGGTACTGGACTATACGGTCACGGAGCTGGCAGAAAAGGCGGGGGTCAGTGATGCCACTGTAGTGCGCTTTTGCAGAAGTGCAGGGTACAAGGGATATCAGGAATTGAAAATCAATCTGGCGCAGGATGCCATCGTTCCATATAAACACCTGAATAATTCGTTGGAAGAGCAGGATACGCCGGAACAGATTGTGACAAAGGTACTCCGCTCAGAAATGGATACGTTGGAGGAAACGATCCATATTTTGGATATGGAGGAACTGGAACAGGCAGCCAGAGTAATTAAAAATGCGGAACGGGTTGTATTTTTCGGCGCAGGAGGAAGTATTATGGTGGCCCATGATGCCATGCATAAATTCCTGAAAATCGGAATCCACTGTATCGTGGAAGAGGATGCAGACGTACAGGCCATGGAGTCCGGACTTCTGCGGGAAGGGGATGTGGCCATTGCCATTTCTCATTCCGGAACCAATAAAAGTGTTCTGGAGTGTTTACGAAATGCCAAGGCGAACGGGGCAGTTACCATCGGACTTACGACTTACGGAAAGTCACCCATGCAGCGGCAGTGTGATTATGTGCTGATGACGTCTACAAAAGAGACGGTATTCAAGTCTGAATCCGTAACGGCCCGGATTGCGCAGCTGGCAGTCATCGATTCGCTGGTGGCAGTCATTTCCTTTATGGATTATGACAAAGCATATGGTGCCATCCAGAAAACAAGAAATGCAACAGCGTCGAATAAATTTTAAGAGGTGGAAAATCAAAGCCAGGAGCGGTTCGTTGGAACTGCCCCTGGCTTTCTTTTGGCAGAGACCCACGTATTTGGTAAATGACAGGAATTTTTCGCAGGCAAATCTGATATACGCCCACGGCCTGCCGGGAAATCGCATTTTGGGCAAGCAGACAGGAACTTTTGCAGTGTATTTTTGAAATAGGCCCAGGCGCCCGGGATGCACATCGAAAAACAGGCGGGCCGGTAGTAGGTGGTGGCGCGGACCCGGGCATACCGGGAAAACAGGCGGGTCGGGGCGCCGGAAACTGTAATAAATTTCCATGAAATTTCCAGCTGCTGAAAATTATGAAATGATATTTCAAAGCTTCTGAAATGAAAAAACAAGGAAAACTGGTTAAAAAAGGTGTTAATAACGCGTAAAGAAGAGAAAAACAAGTAAAACTGCACAAAAATGAAATGCATTTTTGAATGAAATTTACAAAGATGAAAATAAGTATTGAAATAAAATTACAGAAGTGGTATAGTACAACCATGGAACAGGAAATATGAAAGGAGAGGCTGTTATGAAAATGAGAGCTGTGGTTCTGGAAGGACCTAATAAATTTCACGCAGTGACTGATTATCCGAAGCCGGAGATCAAAGCTGGCGAGATGCTGATGAAAATGGAGCGCGCTGCAATCTGCGGAACTGACATCCGTATCCTGGAGGGTACAAAGACAAAGGATGTTCGTTATCCGTCCATTATCGGTCATGAAATGTGCGGAACGATCGTGGAGATCGGCGACGGAGTAGAGGGCTATAAGCTGGGAGACAAAGTTGCAGTAGCAAATGTAATTCCCTGTGGATGCTGCCCGATGTGCAGAAGAGGAATGGAAAATGTCTGCATGAACCGCCAGGCCATCGGTTATGAGTTCGATGGAGGATTTGCAGAGTATGTAAGACTTCCGGAAGTTGCTATTCGTAAAGGCAACATCGTAAAACTGCCGGAGCATGTAAGCTTCGCAGAGGGCGCAGTTATTGAGCCGCTTTCCTGCTGTCTGAGAGGACAGAGAAACGTAGATCTGAAATTCAACGACAACGTACTGATCGTTGGTGCAGGCCCCATCGGACTGATGCATGTACTTCTTGCAAAAGCAGCAGGTGCCCGCAGAGTGATCGTAAGTGAGCTGAATGAGTACAGAAGACAGAAAGCACTTGAGTGTGGCGCTGATATCGTTGTTGACTCTGCCAAAGAAGATCTGGAAGCAATCGTAAAACGCGAGACTGACGGACTGGGAATGGATGTCATCATCATGGCAATCGGTGTACCGTCATTGATCACCCCGACCATCAAACTTGCCCGCAAGGGTGGAGCAGTCAGTCTGTTTGCAGGATTTGTAAAAGGCGTAATGGCAGACCTTGATCCGAACATCATCCACTACAATGAGCTGAAAGTAACCGGATCCAGTGCTTACAAACGTCAGGACTACTTAGACGCAGCAGAGATGGTAATCAACGGATACCTTGATTTGAAACCGATCGTTACCCATACCTACAAGATCGAAGATTTCCAGGCAGCATACGAGATGAACAAGAGCGGTGCCGGACTAAAGATCGAGATTGAACCGTAATTCATAAAATTGTAACTAATTATTTCTTATTATAAATAGAGGAGAACAAAATAATGGCACTTTTAGGAAAAGAAGTAAGAATGAGCAGACTCGTAAACCCGAAGAGCAACAAGATGATGGCAATCACTGTTGACCATGCAATCTCCAGAGGAATCGCTCCGATGACCGGTATCCAGGATATCCAGGGCGCTATCGACAAGATCGTAGCCGGCAGACCGGATGCAATGACCATGACTGGCCCGATCGCTGAGAGATGCCTTGGAAAACATGCTGGAAAAGTTTCCCTGCTTTGCAAAATCTCCAGCTACTCTCCGGTATCCCCGACTCAGGACGCTGTGTTCGGAACCGTTGATTCTGCAATCGCTCTTGGCGCAGATGCAGTATCCATGGGCTGCATGACTCTTGGTGATTTCCAGAACGAGCAGTTCGAGGCAATTGGTAAAGTTGCTCAGGAATGCCGTCTGAAAGGAATGCCGCTCATCGGACATGTATACCCGAAGGGTGAGAGCGTACCGGCTGACCAGAGAGCATCTTGGGAGAACATCGCTTACTGTGTACGTAGCGCATGCGAGCTTGGTATGGATATCGTTAAAACTACTTACACCGGAGATCCGGAATCCATGGCAAAAGCAATCTCCTGCGTACCGAGCAGCTTCCGTGTAGTAATTCAGGGTGGTGATGCTTGCAAGACTCTGGATGATTATCTGAACATGACCTACGATGCAATGCAGTGTGGTGTAGGCGGAGTTACCATGGGACGTTTCGTATGGGATTACAAAGATGTAACTGCTCTGGTTGTTGCGCTTCGTTACATCATCCATGAGGGATATACTCCGAAGCAGGCAAAAGAGCTGCTTGCACAGCTGGAGAACGATAAGAACTACGATCAGTTCTAATTAGACGAAAGAAGTAAAGAAGCAGGTGTCTGGAATGGATAAGAAGTATTTATTAGGTGTCGACGTAGGAACGACCAGTATCAAGGTAGTGGTCATTGATGAAAATGCAAAAGCGTTGGGAATCAGCAGCAGTTCATATCGATTGATTACACCGGATCAGAATTCCGTTCAGATCGACATGGAAGATATGTGGAATGCATATTTAAAATGTGTCCGTCTTCTTCAGGAAGGAAAGAAACTGGATCTGTCCAAAGTGGCTGGTATCAGTATTTCCAGTCTTTGCCCAGGTCTTGTCGCCATGGGCGAGAATGGGGAGGTTCTGGTAGATGCGATTATCTATTCCGACAGACGCAGTACCGAGGAAGCAGAGATGATCCTGGATATGGTCGGAAAGGATCGATTGTTCGAGATCACAGCCAATACTGCCATGGCTGGAGCAATGTCAGGAACATCCATGCTCTGGATCAAACGCCACCTTCCGGAACAATATGAAAAAACAAAATATTTTGGCCATCTGAATACCTTTATGGCACATCGGATGTGCGGTAATTTCGCTATTGACTATTCGAATGCTTCTTATACGAATCTCTTCGAGACTGCCGGAGGATTCCGGTGGTCGGAAGAGCTTTGTGAGAAGACTGGAATTGATATTGAGAAGCTGCCTCCGCTTCATAAATCCACAGATGTGGTTGGAGGCCTGATCAACAAAGATTTGATCGAACTCGGAATTCCCAAGGGGACACCAATCGTAATCGGAGGAGGAGACACTGCATGCGCAACACTGGCTGCAGGAGTGTGCAAAGCCGGAGATGTGTGTGAATCAGTCGGAACCACCAATGTACTTACGATTTGCGTGGATCAGCCGAAATTTGACCGGGGATTCATCAACAGATGTCATGTGGTAGATGGCACCTGGATTTATCAGGGCGCTCTGTCTACGACAGGCGCAGCTTACCAGTGGTTTCGCGACAATTTCTGCCAGGATTTCATAGAGAAAGCAGCTGGTAGCAATAAAAATGCATTCGCTTACATGAATGAAGAAGCAGATGAAGCAGAACCGGGATGCGGTGGATTGGTATTCCTTCCTTATATGTTAGGAGAGAGAAGTCCCATCTGGGATCCCTATGCAAGAGGGGTATTTTTTGGACTCTCACTGCAGACGAAACGTAAGGACATGAACCGGGCAGTCATGGAGGGCTGCGGATACGGACTGCGTCAGCTGTCTGAGATCGCAGAGAGAGTGACCGGAAAGAAGATGACCGAGTTCGTTTCCATCGGCGGGGGAGCAAAGAGCGAGACCTGGGCACAGATTAAAGCAGACATTACCGGAAAGGACATTATCATTCTGGATCTGAATGATATGGCTCCGGTAGGTGCAGCGCTTCTGGCCGGTGTCGGAGCAGGCGTATTCAAAGATGTATACGAGGCTTCCGAGAAGGTTGATAAACATGTTTATAAAGTGGTGAAGAGCAGCGATGAACATAAGGATGTCTACGAGAAGAGATATCAAGTGTATACACAGCTGTATCCACAGATAAAAGAGCTTTATAAAATAGGTAGTGACTTACACTGATTTTGAAAGGGGAAAAAGGGATGAAAAAGAAAGTATTATCATTAGTACTGGCACTCAGCATGGTAGGTGCAAGTCTTGCAGGATGCGGAAGCAGCTCCGGCAGCGATACTGCAGCAGCTGACAACACTACAACAGAGGCAGCAGCCGAAACTACAGAGGAAACGAAAGAGATCACAATCGCAGTTCCGGATCCGGAATCTTCCTATATTTATCAGGCAGCTCAGGAGTTCGCTAACCGTGCAGAGGAGTATTCCGGCGGAAGCTTAAAATTCACCATTTCCGGTAACGGTTCTCTGTATGGCGGAGATACCGCAGCTGGTATCAAACAGCTGTCTGCAGGTTCTCTTCAGATGCTGATCCTTGCAACTTCCGTATACGCAAGCTTTGAGCCAGGTTATAATGTAATTTCAATTCCTTATATGTTCGATGATCAGCAGCAGCTGTTGGATTATCTGAATAGCGATGTAGGTCAGGAACTGATGAACCGTGTATCCTCCATGGGAATCACGACAGTGGGAAGCTGGACTCGTTCTTTACGTGAGATCACCAACTCCAAGAGAGCGGTTTACACACCGGACGACCTGAAAGGCATGGTGCTTCGTGTACCGAACAACTCTCTGTATGTTGAGTTCTTTGGCGCTTGCGGCGCAGTTACCACTCCGATGAACTTCTCTGAGGTTTATAATGCACTGCAGCTGAATACTTTGGACGGACAGGAGAATCCGGTTGACGTACCGTATTCCAACAAGTTCTATGAGGTTCAGAAGTACATCTCCGGTACCAATCATATTGCGGATGCATGGCTGGTAGGCGTGAACAGTACACTCTTTGACAGCTTATCTGCAAACCAGCAGGAAGCAATCACAAAAGCCGGACAGGAAGTACAGCAGTGGAATGTAGAGTTCATGGACAAAGAGAATGAGACTGCTCTGCAGACTCTGATTGACAATGGCATGGAATACAACGATATCACGGACGAGGGACGTGCAGCATTCGTAAAAGTATCCCAGTCCTGTTATCCGAAATTCAGAGAGTTAATTGCTGATGACGAGCTGTTCGATGCAACCGCACAGTTCTGTGGAAAAGCTGAGTAATCAGAATGAAATAGAGAAAGTCAGTCTGCAGGTGGGAGAGGGATCATTCCCTCTCCCCCTCAAAATAAATGGAGGTTTTTACATATGGAGCGTAAAAAATCCGCATTATCAGGATTCTTTGACGCAGTGAATGCGTTGGAAAATGTACTCCTTGCCATTATGGTAATTGGAATGATTGTCACGATTCTGCTTCAGATTGGAGGACGTCTGATTGGTCATCCATTCCCATGGACGGAGGAGACAAGCCGTTATCTTTTCCTTTGGATGATGTTTATTGCACTGGCTGCCGGATTTAATCAGGCAGAGTCATCCAGGGTTACTATCTTCTTACAGATGGGTCCTAAGTGGATGAAAAAAGTCAGTGAATTGCTGTATGCAGTCACTGTAATCGGAATTTTCCTGTTCATGATTGTCTATGGTGCAGAAGTGGTAAAACAGCAGATTCAGTTCCATGAGATGGGAACAGCACTGTTGATCCCAATGTATCTCATCGGTATCTGCCAGCCGGTAGCCGGCGTACTTGGTATTATCGGAACCTTACAGAGCTTCCTTGAATTCCACGGCAAAGTTGCCATCGGTGACAAGGAACAGGAAAAAGAAAAATTGCTGGAGCAGGGGTGATTAGACAATGAGTGTAAGTTTGGCATTAATGATAATTTTCATGGTACTGATGTTCTTAGGAGTACCGATTGCTGTATCCTTGGGTATGGCATCCATTATATGTATTGCAACCATGACAAGTCTTCCGCTTTCCATGGCTGCGCAGTCCATGTTCACCGCAATGAACAGTTTCATCATGGTGGCTGTTCCGCTGTTCATCCTCTGTGGCTCCCTGATGGACGAGGGTGGTGTTGCAGATAAGATTTACAACCTGGCCGAGGCAATGGTTGGCTGGATCTTTGGTGGACTTGGTCATGTATCCGTAGTCGTAAATATGCTGTTTGCAGGTATGTCCGGATCTTCTGTAGCTGCAATTGCATCTATCGGTAAAATGAGTATCAACGCTCTGGAGAAAAAAGGATATCCGAAGGATTACGCAACGGCTATTAACCTTTCCGGTTCCATGCTGGCATCCGTAATTCCGCCCAGTATCCTGATGATCAACGCTGCAGCGACTGCTAACGTATCTATCGGACAGGCACTGCTCGGTGGTATGATTCCCGGAATCCTTATCGGTCTGGTATTCATGATCTACAACTACTTTTACTGTAAGAAACATGACATTGGTGACAGAGTTCCGTTCTCTGCTCCGAAGCTTGGAAAAGCTTTCATCGAGGCAATTCCGGCACTGTTGACTCCGGTTATCCTGCTGGGCGGTGTTTACACCGGTTTCTACACACCGACAGAGGGTGCCGCAATTGCAGTTGTATACACGATACTGGTATCCATCTATATTTACAAAAACCTGAAATGGACGGATCTTCCGAGAATCATCTGTAAGAATGCAAGATCTACCGGAACCATCCTGTTTGTGGCAATTGCTGCAAAACCGGCTTCTCTGTTATTTGAGCTGGACGGACTTCCCAGTAAGGTTGCAAACCTGATTGCCGGAATCTCCGATAATCGTATTATCATTTTGTTTGTACTGTACGCATTCCTGATCGTGGTAGGTATGTTCATGGATGCAACGGCAGCGATCTTCATTCTGGTGCCGATCCTGCTTCCTGCTGTACAGGCAGTTGGAGTATCTCCACTGTTCTTCGTAGTATTCCTGGTAATCACCCTTTCCTTCGGTCTGATTACACCACCGGTCGGTGTGTGTCTGTATGCCGCGGAAAATGTAACGGGATTGCCATTGGAGAAGATTATCAAAGCAAGCGTTCCGTGGATTATACTGATTGCAGTATCCCTGTGCGTATTTATCTTCTTCCCCGGCATTATTGAAGCACCGGTAGCACTGGTATTTGGATCATAAGATCTTCCAAATAAACTTTTCCTATTCATAGAGTTTCTCTAAAAAGTCCGGAACCGAAAGGTTCCGGACTTTTTGCTGTACAGGGAATCTTATGACATAAAATAAGGGTTTCTGTGTTGAGGTCTGTAATTAGATTTTCGGTACAACAATCTTACCTGCTACTGCACAGGCGGCAGCGGTAGCCGGGGATGCAAGGAAGATTTCCACCTTGGAGGTTCCCATACGGCCCAGGAAGTTCCGGTTGTTGGTGGCAACGACACGTTCGCCGTCAGTGAGGATACCGCCGGTACGGCCGCAGCAGAGGCCGCAGCTGG
>CAVFMZ010000112.1:0-8510 GCA_963623675.1 Firmicutes bacterium CAG:176
AGTGGTGGAGTATCGCCTTGCCAAGGCGAGGGTCGCGGGTTCGAATCCCGTCTCGTGCTCTTCTAAAAAACGTTGAAAAATAAAGGGTTTCCGGTAATTCCGGGAACCCTTTATTGCTTTTCTACTGAGCCTCTTCTAACGGATTTTCTAACGAACTGCGATTTCCCGTTGAAAAGAGCTTTTCTCCGATTACTTTGCCATTATGAGGCTGTGGATTTCCACTTGTTACATAACGAGTGGCACCACGTCGGCGTCAAATTACCTGGATTCAAATCAATCCTGTAGTTCGGTAGATTGGGAAAGTGTTAACAAATGTATACAGACAAAAGGGCAAAATAAAAAGACCTTGCGGTCTTGAATTTTTTCGAGGGAGTGGGGACTCTTTCGAGCCCCCTAAAGTGTTATGAATGAAATACTGATGTGTTCCTGTTACGAGTATTATAATAACAGGGAATTGTGACCAAAGTGTGGTCACAAAATAAAGGATTTCTAAAAAACCGAAAGAAATGCGAAACAGAAAGATAAGAAAGTTGCAATCTGTGAGGGATATGTTACAATGAGGCAATGAAAAAGATTTTGTTAGTGGCGGTAAATGCCAAATATATTCATTCCAATCTGGCTGTCTACAGTCTGCGTTCAGCAGCCGGAGCGTATGCCGATCAGATTGAGATCGCAGAGTACACAATCAATCAGCGGCCGGATCAGGTGCTGGGTGACATTTATCGAAGGCAGCCGGATGTGGTTGCTTTTTCGTGTTATATCTGGAATGGTGAGATGATAGGGGAACTGCTGCAGGAGCTTCCGAAAGTGCTCCCGCAGGCAGAACTGTGGGTTGGAGGTCCGGAAGTATCCTATGATGCACCAGAATTTCTGAAACGTTACCCGAAAGTCCGCGGTGTCATGCGTGCAGAGGGAGAACGAAGCTTTCCGGAGCTTGCATCCTATTATATAGAAGAAACAGGTTCGCTGGATCGGATTTCCGGCATCACTTACCGGGAAGAAACAGGAGAACTGCGGGAAAATCCGTGGGCGGAGCCGGTGAATATGGATGAAATCCCCTTTGCCTATGAAGATCTGAACGATTTTCATCATAAGATTATTTATTACGAGTCCAGCAGGGGCTGTCCCTTCCGGTGCAGTTACTGTCTTTCTTCTATTGACAAAAGAGTCCGGTTCCGGAGCCTTCCGCTGGTGAAGAGGGAACTGCAGATGTTCCTGGATGCACAGGTGCCTCAGGTAAAATTTGTGGATCGTACCTTTAACTGCAATCCCAAACGAACCGTAGAAATGCTGCAGTGGATTCTGGAGCATGACAATGGAATTACCAACTTCCATTTTGAGATTGCGGCGGATATTACGACGGAAGAAGAACTGGCGATTATGGAGAAAATGCGGCCGGGACTTATTCAGCTGGAGATCGGTGTGCAGTCCACCAATCCTCTGACCGTAGAAGCCATTCACCGAACCATGGATCTGACAAAGCTGAAAAAGGTGGTTGACAGAGTAAAAAGCTTTGGAAATATTCATCAGCATCTGGATTTGATTGCAGGACTCCCTTATGAAGATGTGGACAGTTTCCGGAAATCCTTTGACGATGTCTACGCTATGAAGCCGGATCAACTGCAGTTGGGATTTCTGAAAGTGCTGAAAGGTTCCGGGATGCGGGACGACGCGCCGGGATATGGCATCAACTGGCACGAGAGAGCGCCGTATGAAGTGCTGACCACGGACTGGCTTTCCTATGGAGATGTACTGCTGTTAAAGGGAGTGGAAGACATGGTGGAAGTTTATTACAACAGCCGCCAGTTTGACCGGACCATTGAGAAGATTATGGAACAGTATGCGTCTCCCTTCTTATTTTTTAAAGAACTGGCAGTTTTCTATGACCGGGAAGGACTGGCCGGTATCGGTCATGCGAGAATTGCCAGGTATGAAATCCTGCGCCGCTTCTTATCCGAAGAGAAAGGCTGGGATCTGAAAGCTTACGACCAGTGTATGGTACTGGATCTCTATGCAAGAGAGAATCTGAAGAGCCGTCCGGCATTTGCACCGGATTTAAGCCCATATAAAGAACAGCTGAAAGCCATGACCAGAGAGTACGGAAGACAGGTGCATGTGGAAGTGCTGGAACAGGAGCAGGAACCGGTGTATCTGATGTTTGATTACCGGACAAAGGATCCTCTGACCGGAGACGCTGTCATGCAGATACTGGAGGAACCAAAATGATCAGTCATTATATTGCATTAGATACGGAGACCACCGGCCTAAACCCGGCCAGAGACCGGGTTCTGGAGATTGGCGCGGCCAGAATCTACGATGGGAAAGTGTGTGAAACCTTCGATACGCTTATTGATACGGGAGTGGAAATCCCGGAGCGTATTGTGGACTTGACAGGAATTACCGATGAGATGCAGCGGACAGGGAAAAAGCCGCAGCAGGCATTTGCGGAATTCCTGGAATTCTGCGGGGATCTGCCGATTCTGGGACACAATATTTCCTTTGACTTTGGATTTTTGAAACAGGGCGCGGTGAATCTGGGATTTCCCTTTGAAAAAGAGGGCATGGATACGCTGACATTGGCCAGACAGTTTCTGCCGGAGTTGCCGTCCAGACGGCTGCCGGATTTGTGCATGCACTACGGCATTGACCCGGGACATTCCCACCGGGCGCTCGATGATGCACTGGCGGCTCATGAACTGCTGAAAAAGCTCTGGGAAGAGTTTGGAGAACAGAAACCGGATGCATTTACAGTAAAAAAGCTGCAGTACAGTGTAAAAAAGCAGAGCCCTATGACAGATTCCCAAAAAGGATACTTGAATGATTTACTGAAATATCATAGAATAGATACAAATATCCGCATGGAGACCATGACGAAAAGCGAAGCTTCCCGGATGATCGACAAGATCATTTTACAGTACGGGAAGATTCCGGGACGAAGAAAAGTTCAGGAGGATCGAAAGCATGTATAATGATAAAAAAAGAAGAATCGTAGCTGGCGTGATTGTGGTGATTCTGGTGATTGCCATGGTTCTGCCGTTGTTAAGCTACGCGTTGTAACTGGAAGAAAAAGAGGAGAGAATGATGAAAAAGTTGTGGAGAGGCGCAGCAGCTCTGATCTGTCTGCTGGTGTTATCTCTGGGCATGACCGTCTGCGCGGCGGAAGCAACGATTCTCAAAGGGATTACCATTGAGGGCGTGGATGTGTCCGGAATGACAAAAGACCAGGCCATCAGTGCACTGGAAGCGTATGAGACAAAGTTAGGAGAAGAGACTTTAAAGCTGAAGATCGGGGATCAGGAGCTGGATGCACCGCTGTCTTCCTTTGGAGTGACCTATTCCAATGAAGATGCAGTGACAAGTGCGTTAAGTGTCGGCCGCACCGGTAATATTGTGAAGCGTTATAAAGACCAGAAAGACCTGCAGCACAGCGGTATGAATTATACGTTGAGCCGTCAGGCCAATAAAGAGATGGTCAAGGTATATGTGGAGGAAACCTGTACCCAGTATGACCAGCCGGCGAAGAATGCATCTCTCAGCAGAGAGAACGGCGCATTTACTTTCGTACCTGGCGAGCAGGGCGTAGAACTGAATACAGATGGTGCGACTCAGGCTATTGTGGATTATCTGGAAAATGACTGGACAGACGGAGAAAATTCCCTGGAGCTTCCAGTCCAGGTAACAGAACCGGAAGGAAGTGCCGAGGATCTGGCCTATGTCAAAGATCTGCTGGGATCTTTTACTACCAGCTTTTCTACTTCCGGTGCGGATCGTTCCAAAAATGTTACCAGTGGTACAAATCATATCAATGGCACGGTATTGTATCCGGGAGAGACCTTCTCTGCCTATGATACCGTATCTCCTTTTACAGAGGAAAACGGATATGCCATGGCAGGTTCCTACCTGAATGGTGAAGTGGTTGACAGTATGGGCGGTGGTATCTGCCAGGTATCCACGACTCTTTACAATGCAGTTCTGCGGGCAGAACTGGAAGTGGTGGAGCGTTCCCCGCATTCCATGACCGTTCATTATGTAGAACTGTCCGAGGATGCGGCCATTGCCGGAACTTATAAGGATTTTAAATTTAAGAATTCTACGGATTATCCCATCTATATTGAGGGATACACTACATCCGATAAGAAGATTACGTTTAATATTTACGGAAAAGAGACCAGAGACAGCAACCGCAGTATTTCCTTCGAAAGCGTTCTGGTAAATGAAGTAAAACCGAACACGATCTTAAAAGATGACGCCGGACAGGGACTGGGCTATAAGAGCGTATCTGCCGGAAAGACCGGTTATGTGGCAGAACTTTACAAGATTGTGAAAGTAAACGGTGTGGAGACAGACCGGATTAAGATCAATAAGAGTACCTACAAGGGCAGTGACCGTGTTGTCACCTATGGTACGGCAGGAGATCCGACCCTGTCGGAAAATCTGCGGGCAGCCATTGCGGCGCAGGATGAGGCGCTGGCAGATGCCAATGTGGCGGCGGCCAATGCAGCTGCAGCAGCTGCGGCACCGGCAGAATAACGGAGGCGAAAGAATCCATGGAAATAGGAAAGATACCGGAAAGCGTACTGAAAAGAGCGGTTTTCCGTCAGATTCATACAAAGAGAGAAGAAGTGCTGGTAGGCGCCGGAGTGGGCGAGGACTGTGCAGTCATGCAGCTTGCACCGGATGAAGTGTTTGTGCTTTCCACGGATCCCATCACGGGAACCGAGAAAGATATGGGAACACTGGCACTGCAGATTACGGCCAACGACCTGGCAAGCGCCGGAGCGGAGCCGGTAGGCGTTCTTCTGACTGTCTTACTGCCGCCTTCTGCGGATGAGCCTCTGATCCGGAGGCTGATGCAGGAAGTGGAATGCGCCTGTGAGAAACTGCATATACAGGTTATGGGCGGACACACCGAGGTGACGGCAGTGGTCAACCAGCCGGTGATCTCTGTGACCGGAGTGGGCAAGGCGAAGAAAGACCTCCTGATCACCACCGGAGGAGCCCGTGTGGGTGATGATGTGATTGTGACCAAGTGGATCGGCATTGAGGGAACATCCATCATTGCAAAAGAAAAAGAAGAAGAGCTGAAAAAGCATTTTACAGGAAGTTTTGTGGATCAGGCGAAAGCCTTTGACCAGTATCTTTCGGTGGTTCCGGAGGCCATGGTGGCTGTGGCTCATGGAGTCACGGCCATGCACGACGTAACGGAAGGCGGCGTCTACGGAGCACTCTGGGAACTGGCAGAGGCGTCTGGCGTGGGATTGGAGATTGACTTAAAAGCAATTCCCATCCGCCAGGAGACCGTAGAAGTCTGCGAGCAGTTTCATTTAAACCCGTATCAGCTGATTTCCAGCGGTTCCATGCTCATGGCAGCACCTGATGGACTGGGTCTGGTGCAGGCTCTGAAGAAAGCCGGAATCCCGGCGTCCATCGTAGGTCGCTGTGTGGAAGGAAAAGCGAAGAAGATTGTGAACGGGGAAGATACTGCTTATCTGGAAAGACCGAAGACAGACGAACTGTATAAGATTTACAACAGTTGAGTACAGCCTGAAGCATTTACAGCTGAGGGTGTATGAATGTAATTCAGGAGTGCAAAATCTCATCGGTGAAGCTGACTTTCTTGGATTTTGCATCAGTAACTGTGAAGGTACTGAACAGTTACTAGATTATGAGTAGGGGAACAGAAAAATGAGAGAAAAGATTTTAACCTATATGGAACGGAACAGCCGCGTAGATCTGAAAGACCTGGCTGTTATGCTGGGGACGGATGAAGCAGCAGTAGCAAATGAGATCGCTGACATGGAAAAGGAAGGCGTGATTTGCGGCTATCATACCCTGATCGACTGGGATAAGACCAGCTCCGAGAAGGTAACTGCCTTGATTGAGGTGAAGGTAACACCGCAGAGGGGACTTGGATTTGATAAGATTGCAGAACGGATTTACAACTATCCGGAAGTAGACTGTGTCTATCTGATCTCCGGAGGATTTGACTTCCTGGTCATGATCGAGGGCAAGACCATGCGCGGCGTGGCACAGTTTGTATCTGAGAAGCTGTCCACACAGGAGTCTGTACTGAGCACTGCAACTCATTTCATTCTGAAGAAATACAAGGATCATGGCTCTGTTATGGTAAATCCGTCAAAAGATGAAAGGATGCTGGTGACCCCATGAGAAATCCACTGTCTGAAACCATTGTAAATATCAAACCCTCCGGTATCCGGAAGTTTTTCGATCTGGTAAGCGAGATGAAAGATGCCATCTCCCTTGGCGTGGGCGAGCCGGATTTTGACACGCCCTGGCATGTGAGGGACGAGGGAATCTACTCCCTGGAAAAAGGACGAACCTTCTATACATCCAATTCCGGACTGAAGGAGTTAAGAGAAGAGATCTGTAATTACCTGGACCGCCGGTATCATGTATCCTATGACTGGCATCATGAGACCATTGTGACGGTCGGCGGCAGTGAAGGAATTGATATTGCCATGCGCGCTATGCTGGATCCGGGGGATGAAGTACTGATCCCGCAGCCAAGCTACGTGTCCTATGAGCCGTGTGCCATTCTGGCAGGCGGTAAACCTGTCATTATTGAACTGAAGGCAGAAAATGAATTTCGCCTGACGCCGGAAGAACTTCTGGAGCACATCACGGATAAGACGAAGCTCCTGGTACTTCCCTATCCGAATAATCCGACCGGGGCCATTATGGAGCGGAAGGACTTGGAAAGGATTGCAGAGATCATTGAGGAAAAAGACCTTTTTGTCCTGTCCGATGAAATTTACAGCGAGTTAAGCTACAAGGGAGACCATGTAACCATCGCGTCTCTTCCGGGAATGAAAGAGCGTACCATCCTGATCAACGGATTTTCCAAGGCATATGCTATGACCGGATGGCGTCTGGGCTATGCCTGCGGACCGAGAGAGATTATCGAGCAGATGACAAAGATCCATCAGTTTGCCATCATGTGTGCACCGACCACCAGTCAGTATGCGGCAGTGGAGGCTATGAAAAACGGTGATGCAGATGTGGCGATGATGCGGGAAGCCTATGACCAGCGCCGCCGTTATCTGGTCAATGCCTTTAAAGAGATGGGACTGGAATGCTTTGAGCCTTATGGAGCCTTCTATATTTTCCCGTGCATCAAGGAATTTGGCATGACCTCCGAGGAATTCGCACAGCGTTTTCTGATGGAAGAGAAGGTGGCTGTCGTGCCGGGAACGGCATTCGGCGACTGCGGAGAAGGATATCTTCGTATTTCCTATGCATATTCACTGGAAAACCTGAAGATTGCACTGGGAAGGCTGGATCAGTTTGTGAAGAGACTTCGTACAGAACCAAAGGGACAGGCGTAAGAAATGCTGAATATTGTACTTTATGAGCCGGAGATCCCGGCCAATACCGGAAATATTGGCAGAACCTGTGTGGCCACCGGGACAAGGCTTCATCTCATTGAACCTCTGGGATTTCAATTAAGTGAAAAACATCTGCGCCGTGCCGGTATGGATTACTGGAAAGACCTGGATGTGACGACCTATCTGGACTATGAGGATTTTCTGAAGCGGAATCCCGGAGCGAAGATCTATATGGCAACCACTAAGGGACCAAACGTTTATACAGAGGTTCACTTTGAACCGGACTGCTACCTTATGTTCGGCAAGGAGAGCGCGGGAATCCCGGAAGAGATTCTTCGTGAGAATAAGGAGAATTCCATCCGCATTCCCATGAATCCGAGTATCCGTTCGCTGAACTTGTCCAATTCCGTGGCGATCGTGCTTTACGAGGCGCTGCGGCAGCAGAATTTTGCGAATATGCAGATGACAGGTAAACTGACGAAATACGACTGGGATTAAGAGACACTGGAGAGGAAGAGGCGACTTGGCAGGAAAGAAACCAAAGAGATTCATGAAGAAAATGCTTTGTCTTATGCTTGCGCTGTGCGTAGGTTTTTCTTCCTGTACCGCTCTGGCGGCCAGTAAGGCCACACAGGACAAGATCGATCAGGTCAAGCAGGAGAAGAGCGAAGCAGAGGAAGAGAAAAAGAAGACCGAGCAGGAACAGAACAAACTGAATAATGCCAAGTCCGAGATGGAAAATTATCTGAAAGAACTGGACAGCCAGACCAAGAGCCTGAATGAGCAGGTGGCGGAACTGGATCAGCAGATTACAGATAAAGAGAATCAGGTCAGCTCCATAGAGGGGCAGATCGAAGAGGCGCAGGCGGATCTGGACAAGCAGTATGAGGATATGAAGACCCGTATCCAGTACATGTATGAGAATGACCAGACTGCCATACAGAGCATTATCACGGCGGCTCTTACAGGCGGACTCACCGGACTTCTGAACCAGGTGGAATATACGGTCAGTGTGAACCAATACGACCGGAATATGCTGGAAAATTATAAAGCGTCCAAAGCGGATCTGGATGACCAGTATGCAAAATTACAGGATGAGCAGGACGCACTGGAACTTCTGAAAACGGAGACGGAAAAGAAGAAACAGCAGGTAGCTGAGCAGCA
>CAVFMZ010000113.1:0-8470 GCA_963623675.1 Firmicutes bacterium CAG:176
AGCGATGTTCGAATGTTAGTACCGCTGGATCGAGGACTTAGCGCGAGCGGTTCCGCTCACAGCCTGTCACGCCGGTTTGAGTGGAATCTTCCCGCAGCCTGTTAGAGTCTTCTATCTGCTCACCTGTGAATCATAATATCTGTATTATAAAACCACAAAAAAAGTTTGCCAAGTGCTTGCTGAAAGAAAAGATTGACCTTACAATAGTTGTAAGGTTTAGAATGAAGGACAGTTCAGGAAAAGGAGTTACGAAAGAAAATGGAAAAGAATCTGACTTCAGGAAGTGTATTTCAGAATATTGTATGGTTCTCCCTGCCGTATCTGCTGTCATATTTTCTGCAGACACTGTATGGCATGGCGGATCTTTTTATTATCGGGCAGTTCGAGGGCGTAGCCGGAACGACGGCGGTTTCCATCGGAAGCCAGGTCATGCATATGATTACGGTTATGATCGTGGGACTTGCCATGGGATCGACAGTGAGCATTGCCCAGGCAGTAGGAGCAAATAATAAAAAGCATGCGTCTCTGTCAGTGGGAAATACAGTCACACTGTTTATGGGCCTGTCTGTAGTGATGGCAGCAGTCCTGCTGTTATTCGTGCGGCTCATTGTGTCGGTCATGTCCACGCCGGAAGAGGCAGTGAGTGGGACGGTTCTTTATCTGACCATCTGCTTTCTGGGCATTCCGTTTATCACAGCCTATAACATCATCAGTTCCATTTTCCGGGGACTGGGAGATTCCAGGAGTCCCATGTATTTTATTGCGGTAGCCTGCGTGGCAAATATTGCGTTTGACTATCTTTTTATCGGATATTTCCATCTGGGACCGGCGGGCGCTGCACTGGGAACCACACTGGCTCAGGCAGTCAGCGTCGTTATTGCGTTGGTGGCTGTTTTGAGACAGAAATCTGGCATTATGCTTGGAAGAATTGATTTTCGCCCCAGTAAACCGGTTATGGGACAGCTTCTGCAGATCGGCGTTCCGGTGGCACTGCAGGACGGATTTATCCAGATTGCATTTATTGTTATCACCATTATCGCCAACCGGCGTGGATTAAGCGCGGCAGCAGCCGTAGGAATTGTGGAAAAGATGATCAGTTTCCTGTTCCTGGTGCCATCTTCCATGTTGTCCACCGTATCAGCGCTCTGCGCCCAGAATATTGGTGCAGGCAAGGAAGACAGAGCGAGAGCAACGCTTCGTTATGCCATTATGATTGCGGCGGGATTTGGTATTCTTGTGTCCATTCTCATTCAGTTTATTGCGGAACCAGCTGTGGGTTTGTTCACGACAGATGCTACGGTGCGGATGATGGGCGGACAGTATATCCGGGGATATATTTTTGACTGTATTTTTGCAGGAATCCACTTCAGCTTCAGTGGCTATTTCTGTGCCTGTGGACGGTCGGAATTTTCCTTCCTCCACAATATCATTGCCATTTTGCTGGTGAGAATTCCGGGCGTGTATCTGACATCCAAACTCTTTCCGGCAACTCTGCTCCCCATGGGAATTGCCACGGCCTGCGGTTCTCTGCTGTCCGTATGTATTTGCGTGATCGTTTATCTGTGGCTTCGGAAGCATGGAACAGAGAGGAAAAAGATTCATGGATGATAAGAAATTATTCCGGATCAGCGACGTGGCAAAGATGTTTCAGGTGAGCGCGGGAACGCTCCGGCACTATGAGCAGGCGGGACTTCTGCGTCCGGAATATACAGACCCGGAGACGGGATACCGCTATTACAGCGCCCGTCAGTTTGAGGTGCTGAACACCATCCGGTATCTCAGAGTGCTGGATCTGCCACTTGACGAAATCTCAGAATTCCTTCATAACCGGGATATTGAAGTCATTGAGGAAAAGCTGGAACGACAGAAAGAACTCATCGCCCGGAAAAAGCGGGAACTGGAGATTATCGAGCGGAAGATTGATCACCGCATCCGCCAGATCCGTGATGCCAGCCAGTCGGAACTTGACGTGATCCGAAAAATCAGGATTCCAGGATGCCGCATGGTGCGGATGCAGGATTCCCTGCGGCCCAAATCGTATCTCGATCTGGAATTTTCCATCCGGCAGCTGCAGAAAGACCAGCCGGAATCCAATGTATTTCTGGGAAAAGTAGGAATCGGGATTACGAAAGAACATTTACAGGAAGAAAAACTGGACACCTACGATCTGGTGTTTCTCATTCTGGATGAAGAAGACAGCTATGATGGGAAAATCGAAGAACTGCCGGAGCAGACGTATGTGACCATCCGCTTCTGCGGCGGACACACAGAAGCTCCCGGTTATTACCGGAAGCTTCTCGTCTGCATCCGGGCTGAACACCTGACGGTCACAGGCTTCTCCCAGGAGATCACCATGATCGATGACGGCATCACCAGTGATCCGGAGAAGTTTGTGACCGAGATTCGCATTCCGGTAGATTAGTTCAATAACGCTTTCAGATCCTCTTCCGGTGTGGTAATCGGAGCAATTCCGAAATTCTCTACCAGGTAGCTGAGCACATTGGGAGAGAGGAACGCCGGCAGGGAGGGACCGAGGCGGATGTTCTTAATTCCTAAGTGGAGCAGGGTGAGCAGGATGCAGACGGCTTTCTGCTCATACCAGGACAGTACCATGGACAGGGGCAGTTCGTTGACGTCGCATCCGAAAGCTTCGGAGAGCGCGATAGCCACTTTGATAGCACCATAGGCGTCGTTACACTGGCCCATATCCATAATCCGCGGAAGTCCGCCGATAGTGCCAAGATCCAGGTCATTAAAACGGTATTTTCCACAGGCCAGGGTGAGGATGATGGTATCATCCGGTGTCTGCTTTACAAAATCCGTATAGTAATTACGTCCCGGACGGGCACCGTCGCAGCCAGCGACCAGGAAGAAGTGGCGGATAGCGCCGCTCTTTACGGCATCAATGACCTGATCTGCCACGCTTAATACAGTCCCATGGGAAAATCCGGTCATGACGGTGGAACCGCCGTTGATTCCGGTAAATGCCTGAGCTTCGGTATATCCACCGAGTTCCAGTGCTTTTTCAATCACCGGGGTGAAATCTTTTTCTTCATCAATGTGGACAGTTCCCGGGAAAGCAACCTCTCCGGTGGTGAACACCCGGTTCATATAGGATGGCTTCGGCGGCATCAGACAGTTGGTAGTGAAGAGAACCGGTGCCGGGATGGAGGCAAATTCCTTCTGCTGATTCTGCCATGCAGTTCCGAAGTTTCCTTTCAGGTGTGTATATTTTTTCAGCTCCGGGTAGCCGTGAGCAGGGAGCATTTCACCGTGGGTATAGATATTGATTCCTTTTCCCTCTGTCTGCTCAAGCAGCAGCTGCAGATCCTTTAAGTCGTGTCCGGTGACTACGATAAACGGTCCTTTTTCTACGGTCAGTGGAACCGTGGTGGGAACCGGCGTACCATAGGATTCCGTATTGGCTTTATCGAGCAGTTCCATACACATCAGGTTATATTTTCCAACTTCCATAACAATGGGAAGAAGCAGTTCCATATCCCAGTCTTCACCGAGGGCAAACAGCGCTTTGCTGAAGAACTGGTTCACTTCTGTATTTTCATATCCAAGTACCATAGCATGATAAGCATAGGCAGCCATTCCACGAATACCGAATAAAATCAGGGATTTCAGGGAACGGATATCTTCATTGACATCCCAGATCTGTGTCATATCATAATCATCATTGTGCCCGCAGGGAGACATACAGCTGCTGCAGTTGGGAACCAGCTTCGCTTTTTCCTCATGGACCCGGTCGAGCAGCACCTTTAATGCATCATCGTCAAAATTGACATTGGTAAGAGTGGCGAAAAGGCTTTCAATCAGTATCTTTTCAATGGTCTGGCCTTCCGGAAGCGTTCCATTTGCCGCATGAGCAAGTCCGATGAGCGCCCCGGTCAGCTGATCCTGCAGGTGGGCAGTCTGCGCAGATTTCCCACAGACGCCGGTCTTGCCGGTACATCCGCTGCATCCCGCAGTCTGCTCACACTGAAAACAAAACATATTGGTATCCATAAAAAAGTCCTCCTTTTTTCGATTTGATAAATGCAGTATAATATAGTATCGACGACAAATCGGTTGAAAATACAACGGGGTAAGAAAATGAAAGAAATTTTATCAGTATTGCGGACATCCGGGATTTTTTCGGGAATTTCGGAGAAAGAGACAGAAAGTATGCTGCACTGTTTGGACGTGCGTCCGGAAAGTTTTCAGAAGGACGAATATATTTTACGGGCAGGAGACCGGGTAGAGGCTTTCGGCGTGGTGATCAAAGGAAAAGTCATGATTATTCAGGAGGATTTCTGGGGAAACCGGAATATTCTTGCGGCAGCAGGACCGGGGCAGTGCTTTGCGGAGACCTTTGCCTGTTCTCCGGGAGCGGTGCTGAATGTAAGTGTGATTGCAGAGACCAATGTGGAGGTACTTTTTTTGAATGTAAAGCGGATTCTCACCACCTGCCCGTCCACCTGCAGCCATCACAGCCGGATGATCCGGAATCTGCTATCCGAGCTGGCGGAGAAAAACCTGCGTCTTAATGAAAAGATCACCCATATTGGCCAGCGGAGCCGCCGGGCAAAGATTTTATCCTACCTCTCCGCGGAAGCACAGCACCATGGAAGTGCGGAATTTGATATTACATTTTCACGCCAGCAGCTGGCGGATTATCTGTCTGTGGATCGGAGCGGCCTTTCTATGGAGTTAAGCCGGATGCAGGAGGAAGGATTATTGGAATATCGGAAGAATCATTTTGTCCTGAAATCTTGACACTGGTTTACGAAAAGCGTATCATAAAGCAAGATAAAGTCATCGCAGACATCTATATACATAGGAAAGGAAGTAAAGTGTGATGGAAAAGAAAAACATTGACTGGGGCAACCTTGGTTTTGGATATATGCCGACCGATAAAAGATTCGTTGCCAACTATAAAAATGGAGCATGGGACGAAGGTGCTCTGATTGACGACCCGATGATTACCATGAGCGAGTGTGCATGTGTACTTCAGTACGCACAGACTTGTTTCGAGGGAATTAAAGCTTATACAACCGAGCAGGGCAAGATTGTTACTTTCCGCCCGGACCTGAACGCAAAACGTATGGCAGATTCTGAGAGAAGACTGCAGATGCCGGTATTCCCGGAGGATCGTTTTGTACAGGCAGTTGTTGATGTTGTAAGAGCAAATGCTGCATACGTACCGCCTTACGGAAGTGGAGCTACTCTGTATATCCGTCCGTACATGTTCGGTATTGATTCTGTTATCGGTGTAAAACCGGCAACTGAGTATCAGCTGCGTATCTTCACCACTCCGGTAGGACCGTACTTCAAGGGCGGCGCGAAACCGATCACCATCCGTGTATCTGATGTGGACCGTGCAGCACCTCACGGAACCGGTGATATCAAGGCTGGTCTGAACTACGCAATGAGCCTTTACAATATCGTAGATGCACATAACAAAGGATTCGATGAGAATATGTACCTTGATCCGGCTACCAGAACTTACGTTGAGGAGACCGGTGGTGCAAACTTCATCTTCGTAACCAAAGACAATAAAGTCGTAACTCCGAAGTCCAACAGTATTCTGCCGTCTGTTACCCGTCGTTCTCTGATGGTAGTAGCAAAAGATTACCTGGGACTGGAAGTAGAAGAGCGTCCGATCGCAAAAGAAGAGCTGAAAGAATTCGCAGAGGCTGGCCTGTGCGGAACTGCAGCAGTTATCTCCCCGATCGGAAAGATCGTAGATCACGGAACCGAGATCTGCCTGCCGAGCGGTATGGAAGAGATGGGACCGATCACTAAGAAACTGTACGATACTCTGACCGGAATCCAGATGGGCCGCATCGAGGCACCGGAAGGCTGGATCAAGGAAATCATGTAATTTTTATAAAAATCAAAGGGATTGTCCATACGGGCAGTCCCTTTTTGCTGTACACAAACGATTTTCCAGACGTCCCTTGCAAAAATCTTTATTTATGAGATAATATTCGTTACAGTTTAGCCACAGCTTTATAAAGGAATATATAATATGAAAGAAAAGAAAAACAGCCATCTTTTACGGATGTTATTTCTGTCGACATTTTACTTAAGCGCCTTTACTTTCGGAGGCGGTTATGTGATCGTGACATTGATGAAACGGAAGTTTGTGGATGAGCTTCACTGGATAGATGAGGAAGAAATGCTGGATCTGGTGGCCATTGCCCAGTCGGCGCCGGGAGCCATTGCGGTAAATGGAGCCATTGTGGTGGGTTACAAGCTGGCCGGAGTGACGGGGCTTCTGACGGCAGTACTGGGAACGGTGCTTCCGCCGTTTTTGATTCTGTCGATGATTTCGGTCTGCTATGAGGCATTTCGGTCCATGACACTCATTGCCCTGATGCTGGAAGGTATGCAGGCGGGCGTGGGAGCGGTGATTGCTTCGGTTGTCTGGGATATGGGAAGCGGCATTGCGAAGGAAAAGGATCCCATCAGCATGCTGGTGATGATTGCGGCATTTGCTGTTTCCATGATTTTTAATATCAATGTGGTGTTCATTATCCTGGCAGCAGGAATCCTGGGATTTGCAAGGACCATGCTGAGGAGAAGGAGGGAGCAGGCATGATTTATTTCCAGTTATTTTTAAGTTTTCTCCAGATCGGAGCGTTCAGCTTCGGAGGCGGCTATGCAGCGCTTCCGCTCATTCGTCATCAGGTAGTGGAAGCTCACGGATGGCTGCAGTTATCAGAATTTACGGATCTCATTACCATTTCCCAGATGACGCCGGGTCCCATTGCCGTGAATTCAGCGACCTTTGTAGGATTAAAAGTAGCGGGCATTCCGGGAGCAGTGGTCTGCACCCTTGGCTGTGTGCTTCCGTCCTGCATTCTGGTATCGCTGATTGCAAAACTGTACCTCAAATACCGTTCCATGGATCTGCTGCAGGGTGTATTAAAAGGACTTCGCCCGGCAGTGGTGGCGCTCATTGCGTCGGCTGGTGTGGATATCATGGTGTCTGCACTGAACATCGGTGGAGAAGGACGGATCAAATTGCAGATGGCAGTGATTTTTGCCATTTGTCTGGTGCTGCTTCGGAAAAAATGGAACCCCATTCTGGTGATGGTGCTGGCGGGGGTTATGCAGGTAATGTACGGAATGGTAAGTGGTTTGATTGGAATATAGACAGCAGAGAGGAGTCAGAGTATGAAAACAGGACTGGTACTGGAAGGCGGCGCTATGCGCGGTATCTATACGGCAGGCGTGCTGGATGCATTTCTCGAGCAGGAGATTAAAGTGGACGGCGTGATCGGTGTATCCGCAGGTGCAGTTCACGGATGCTCCTATGTGTCCGGACAGCATGGCCGCAGCATCCGTTATTATTTGAAATATATGAAAGATCCCCGGTTTATGAGTTTCCGGTCGCTTCTGAAGACAGGCAATCTGGTGGAGACGGAGTTCTGTTATCATGAACTTCCCGATAAATTAGACGTTTTTGACCGGAAAGCTTTTGAAGAGTCGCCGGTCACCTTTTATGTGACCTGTACCAATGTGGAGACCGGAAAAGCAGAATACATCCGATTGGATGATATGAATGAGATTGATTATATGCGGGCGTCTGCATCTATGCCTCTGGTATCCCAGATCGTGGAAGTGGGCGGCATGAAGCTGCTGGACGGCGGCGTGGCAGACAGTGTGCCTCTCAATGCATTCCGGAAACTGGGCTATGAGAAAAATATCGTGGTGCTGACCCGGCAGAAAGGGTATCGGAAGAAGCCCTCTTCCATGGCGCTGGCAGGAAGAGTTTACCGGAAATATCCGGCTTTCGTGGAAGCCATGAAGGAGCGTTATCAGCATTACAACGATACCATGGATAAGATTGACCGTCTGGAAGAGGCAGGAGAGATTCTGGTCATCCGGCCAAGTAAAGATCCGGACATTGGACGCATGGACAAACGCCCGGAGAAAGTTATGAGTGTTTATCAGCTGGGATATGCGGACGCGCAGGCGAAGATAGAGGCGGTCCGGGAGTTCCTGAGTGCTGCTCTTTAGAAAACTTCATAATTTTTTCATTGTATTTTCACAGTCTTCGTTTACAATGGATTTATATGCGGGTTGTAAATATATATATTAAAAAGGGTAAAAGAGGAATTTTCTATGAGAGACAAGATTTATCGATTTATGCAGGGAAGATATGGAACGGACGATTTCTATAAATTTCTTTTCTGGGTGGCACTGATTGGAATCGTGATTAACTGGTTTGTGAAGAATTCTGCACTGAATCTGGTGGTGACACTGATTTTAGTGTATGCCATGTACCGTGTGTTGTCCAGAAATCACAGTGCCCGTTATGCGGAGAATCAGAAATATCTGCAGGCAACGGCAAAATTCCGTTACTGGTTTGATCAGCAGAAAAAACTGATGGAAGAGCGGAAATATCATCATATTTACACCTGTCCGAAATGCAGACAGAAGATTCGGATTCCGAAGGGAAAGGGCAAGATCA
>CAVFMZ010000114.1:0-8461 GCA_963623675.1 Firmicutes bacterium CAG:176
GTTACTGTTCACTCGTACCTCGTTCCAGTAACGATTCGCAGGCTCATTTAAGGTTTTGCTTCGCAAAAGGAGCCTGCTCACTCCTGAATCAAATTCTTACGCAGCCTGACAGCAAGTGTCTGGCTGCTGTCTGAACAGTAATAGCTTTTTTACATCATAGGAGGTCTTTCATGTCTGCAAAAATCAAGGCATTTGTCGAGAAATATCCTTATATATGGGCTGTTTCTTATTTTATTGTATATATGATCTGGTTTGTCTGGCTGGAGAGCCGCGCCAACGAACCTTACCATGTGATTCATTTTCCATTGGACGATTATATTCCATTCTGCGAATACTTTGTTATTCCATATTTGCTATGGTTTGCTTATATTGCAGTGGTGTATGCGTGGATGTTTTTTCATGACCGGAAACAGTTTTTCCGTTATATTGCCTTTATTTATACGGGAATGACGCTGTTCCTGATCATTTCCACTGTTTATCCAAACGGACATCTTCTCCGCCCGCTGGAATTTGACCGGGACAACATTTTCATCAAACTGGTATGCTTTATTTACTGGGCCGATACTTCTACCAACATTCTCCCCAGTATTCATGTGTTCAACTCCATTGGTGCTCACATGGCCGTCATGCACAGTCCGGAATTACTGCAAAAAAAGTGGACCGTCCGACTTTCACGCATCCTGTGCGTGTCCATCATTCTGTCCACTATGTTTATCAAACAGCATTCTTGTATTGATGTGATTCTTGGTATTTTATTTGGTACGATTATGAACCATGTCGTTTACCATACAGATTTTTTAGTTAAAGCCCATGACTTTGTTCGCAAGCTTGTAGGCAATCACCGAAACTTTTCGCCCGCCCTTGCCCGGGAGGTTCATAGCACGGCCGAAGATACCGAAGTATAATTTGTAATAAAGACCTGCGTCCTTTTTCTTAAGGTACTGCCACAGGTCTTTTTTCTTTGCAAGACTTTCTTCTGTGCCAGAACGAATCAGCATAATCGAGGATACCGTCATCATAATATCCAGATAACTGGTCATATATTTTCTTAACTTCAGTGGCTGAATTGTTTTCATATCATACTGGTCGATCATGATCTTATTTACCTTGATCTGCTGATCCACACGGCCGATCATCACCTGCTCATTGACAGACTGATCTGCCCTTCCGATGAAATAATGATAAAGATCAATGTCCATATAGTAGAGCGTCTTCACATAGGGCAGCGGATAATATACAAAAATGTTATCCACATAGAAGGTGTGTTTCGGAAGCTCCAGTCCACATTCTTTCAACATATGGGTACGATAAATGACGGAGTGCATCAAAATGTACTGTCCCAGATGGAAATGCTTCACGTCTTTCCAGGTAAATACCTCATCCTGCGGGAAGGCAGATGCATAGCGCACTGCTTTTTTATGCTTTGCTCCCTGTTTATCGTAAATATAATTACAGATCATCATATCCGGTGCGGTTCCCTGATGAACCAGTTCTTCCAATTTCGCCAGCACCTTCGGATAATTTTCCTTATCCAGCCAGTCATCGCTGTCCACAACTTTGAAATACAGACCGGTTGCATGTTTCAGGCCGGTATTGACCGCCTGCCCGTGACCGCCGTTTTCCTGATGAACTGCTTTGACAATGTTCGGATATTTGGCTGCATATTCGTCCGCGATCTCCGGGGTTCTGTCCTTGGTAGAACCGTCATCCACAATAATAATCTCCACCTCGTCTCCGCCCGGAAGCAGGGATTCGATACAATTTCTCATATAACTTTCTGAATTATAGCAGGGAACTGCAATTGATAATAACTTCATCTTATACCTCTTTACCTTTCCTGTATTTTTCTTCACCTAATGCAATATCCAGATATTCCGCATAGGCTGCAAATGCCGCCGGAATGGGATATTTATCTTCGGTTTCTCCGGTTTCTATAAATAAGAATCCGGAAGCTTCCATGTCTTCTGTCTCTTCCAGCCTCACTGCATAGCCTGTCATATGCCATTCCACATGACTGAAAATATGCTTTGCGCCTGCCAGCGGCAGAATCCGCAGCGGGGATAATCCCCATGCTTTCACCTGATCCAGCACCTGCTGCTCGCCTAAATTTCCTTCCAGATTGGGAAGTTCATAAAGGCCTGCCAGCAGTCCTTTTGCCGGACGTTTCCGGATAGCCACCCGGTCTCCGTCTTTCAGAATCAATACCGTGCGGTCCTCGATCCGGCGCTCTTTCTTGGCCTTCTTCTTCGGAAGCTCATCTACGATTCCTTTTTCTTTTGCTTTACAGCAGAATGCCAGCGGGCATTCTTCGCATTTTGCCTTTCCGTTTGGAACACAGACAATGGCTCCGATCTCAATGAGCGCCTGGTTAAAATCACCTGCCCGGTCTTCCGGAATGATCTTCCGGATCTCCGACTCCATGGCATTTTTCACCGACTGCTTCAGCACATCTTCATAGCTTGCCTTCACTCTGGAAATGACGCGCAGCACATTACCGTCCACGGCCGGCATGGGAATTCCAAAGGCAATGGAAGAAATAGCACCTGCCGTATAACTGCCGATACCAGGCAGAGCCAGCAGCTTCTCAAAATCTGCCGGAAACTGTCCGTCGTATTCCGCCATAATCACCTGTGCCGCTTTCTGCATGTTACGTACCCGGTTATAGTAGCCAAGTCCTTCCCAGAGCTTCAGGAGCTCATCCTCAGGGCATTCTGCCAATGCCTGCACATCCGGCAGTGCCTTCATAAAACGCTCAAAAAACGACTTCACAGCCTCCACACGGGTCTGCTGCAGCATGATCTCGGATACCCACACCCGATATGGCGCGGTATTCTCTCTCCAGGGCAGCACACGCGCATGCCCATCATACCATGAAAGCAGCGGCGTTACAATCTGTTCCAGTGATGTCTCTTCTGTCATAACCGCACTTCCACCTCCTCATCCGCACAGATGGAATCCGGTTCCACCAGACAGGCCACCGCCATAATATGGACGCCTGCACGTTCCGTCGGTGCATCCGGAAAACATGCCACTCCATCTTCTTCCAATGTCACGCCCTTGATTTCCAGAAACATACGGACATCCCCGTCTTCCAGATAAAGGTCAATTCTGGAATCTCCGTATCTGGTTTCCGGCATCAGCAGTTCCTTACATCTGCCGGTATTTTTCACATGGCAGACTTCCGATCCGCGCTCCGTCTCCACATGGGCAATAAACCGGTTGGGGCGGGATTTAAAGACTGCCGCTTCTATTTTTTCGTACCTCATATTTGCTCATTATAGCATAAAACCTTGATTTCTCCTACTTAATTTTATATTATGGAAAATAGTACAAATCCTTAAGAAAATCTAAATGAAGGAGCTTCACATGAAAATCGATGGTATTATTTTAGATATTGATGGAACCTTATGGAATTCCACTCCTATTGTTGCAAAGGCATGGAATGAGATTATTGAAAAACGGGATGACATTCCGTTCCGTTTTACCGCCGAGCAGCTGACCCAGCTTTTTGGCCGCCCGCTGCCGGTCATCGCCGATATGGTATTTCCATTTCTGGAAGAGAAAGAGCGCTATGACCTGATCAACGAGTGCTGTGAGCGGGAGCATGAGCTTCTCCGGGCTTCTCAGGAGAACATTCTTTATCCGGGCGTAGCAGAGACCATGAAGGCTCTGTGCAAGAAAATCCCGCTCTTTATTGTGAGTAACTGCCAGTCCGGCTACATTGAACTCTTCCTGGAGAAAACCGGTCTCACCGACTGCATCACTGATTCTGAATGCCCCGGCGGCACTGGCCTTCCCAAAGGACCCAATATCCGTCTGGTCGCTGACCGGAATCACCTGCAGAACCCGGTCTACGTGGGTGACATCGACGGCGACCGCCAGGCGTCCGAAGAAGCCGGCGTCAAATTCTGCCACGCTTCCTATGGATTCGGAAAGGTAGAACGGAAAGATTATGTAATTAAAGAGTTTTCGGATCTGATGACATTATTTGAATAATTCTTTCACCTGCTGCTCAGTCTTAAGCAGCATTTCTTCGGGCACGCCTGCCTGTGTAAGATAATGGAGTTCATCCACGGTTCCCTTTCCATGGGGAACCAGATAGGCTCCGGCATCACTTCCAAGTCCGATATGTGCTCCCAGAGTCATGGCCTTCCGCACATTTTCCATCTGCCGTTCCAGATTTTTCTGCACTTCTTCATCCGGAAAACGTCCGCATCCAATCAGATTGCCAACCGGCGAAAAAGTCGGCATCCAGGCTGTCCCTTTTTCCACCAGCAGATGCAGTGTCTCTTCCTCCATGAAAAATCCATGTTCCAGGCTGTCCACGCCTGCTTCCAGCGTCTCATAACAGGTCCGATTGCCATTGCAGTGGGCCATCACCGCCATACCCGCATCATGGGCCGTTCCGATCATCCGGCGAATGGACTCCCGGTCAAGTCCTTCTTCTGTCAATGTTCCCGCATGGGCAAAATCAAGAATCCCGCTGACCATAATTTTGATAAAATCAGCCCCCTCTTCCTTCGCCCTCCGGACAAGTTCCTCATACTCTGTCCACGTATCAAAAGGAAGACCTACAATACCGCCATAATGATGACGCTTATGAATGGCAAATACCGGAGTACGGTAATCAATCCCGTACTCCGGTGCCAGTTCTTTCGCCTTTCGGGACGCTCCACGTGCATCGCCTCCATCCCGTACAAACGAGATGCCTGCATCCTTCCATTGCTGCAGGTGCGCGCGGACCGCCGCCTCGCAAACACCATCTTTATGAAGTGCTACCGCTTCTTTATAATTGATTCCATCCATGATCACATGGGCATGACATTCTCCGAACATGAATCCTCTTTCGCTTTCTTTTTATCTTTCATCTTAGCATCGTAGGATTTCTTCTGCAAGCATCTGCTTACTTCCGACCCACGATCATGGCAGAATCTCCAAGCATCATCATGGCCCCTCTGGCCTTTGAACCAAAGATAGCTTCCACTGTACTCACATACTGCACATCCTCAAAGCCCATATCCTTCAATTTTTTCACAAAGGCATCCAGATCTCCATAGAGCTGCTGTTTCATATTGTCATGGAGTACAAACACGCCGCCTTTTTTCAGCACGCGCAGAGACTCCAGCAAAAGTGCCTGCTTATCCGCACCGGTAATGTTGTGATATACGTAATTGCTGATCACAGCATCAAACCGGCCATCCGGAAATTCCAGCTTATTGGCATCCCCATGTACGAAGACACAGCGGTTTCCAACGCCCTCCAGTTTCGCATTCTTCTCGCACAATGCCTTGCTGTAATTGTACATAGCGCCCCAGTAATCCAGTCCTGTCACTTTCGCTTCCGGCCAGGTCAATGACGCACGGATGGAAAGCGCGCCGGAGCCGCAGCCGACTTCAAGAATATGTCCTGTTCCATCAAAATCAAGATTACTCAAAATCGTCTGATGAACCCGCTCCATCATCCCACCTTTTCCGAAGGCATACTGACGGCGAATCCAGAACAGCCAGCTAAGCATGAGCAGCATCAGAATCACAACGATCGTGAGCAGCACACCAGGCACCGGCGTGCTCAGCAGCAGGAAACAAAGTACCGCAGCAATCGCCAGTACAATCGTCAAACCGCCATATACGTAAAATACCGGATTAGACATCCAGCTTCTGTAATCCTCTCCATGTGTTGCCAGTTTAATCTTCTTCTGTGCATCTGAAATATTTTTTACCATCTGAAACTCCCTTCTTCCGCTTCCTGCTCAAGTTCCTGCCATACCGGATAGCTGGCACCATTTTCATCAAAAAGCTGCTTCAGATCCCGGTTCAGTGCACTCATTTCATCGACTGCATTCATGGCATGATCGGAGGCACAGATTTTCCCGAGGATCGTCGCACACATAAGTTTAAAAAACCGAAGACAGGTTTTTCGATATGCAGCGCCTTCAAAATCCGCGTCCTCCTTCGGCAGGACCTCATGTCCGGCGTTTTTCAGCGCTCGATACCCTTCGATATTCGCGTCGATCATCTTGTTCAAATACGCTGTATTGCCTTTCAGCTTTTTCAGATCACCATCCGTCTTGTAACATGCAAAGGCTGCAGGCAGTACAAATGCCGCATGACACAAAAGATAATCTTCCATATTCGGCTCATAAGCTACTTTATATTTTGTGCCGCTAAAAATCTGACCAATCAGCTGCTCATTGGATGCAGCACCCCGAATCTGACCAATGGTAATCTTTTTCAGATCAGCAGAAGCCACCCGGTCACTTTCCCGGTGTCCCGCCGAGGATGCAAAGGCAAACAGCACATTTTTCTCCGAAAGCGAATCTGCAAACGCTCCTGCTCGCACATTGTTGCCTACAAAAACAATATTTTTCGTTTGGTTCGCCCGCAGAATCTCCAGCATTGCCTCAATCTGCGTATAACGCATGACAACAAAAATCACATCATAGGAGTCCTCCGGCGCAAGCTCCGTCACAACCGGAATCTTGGTAACGGATACCCAGGGACAAAACGTATCCTTAATTTTCAGACCATTCTTCTGAATCTCTTCTGCCCATTTTCCCCTGGCAAGCAACGTGACATCCTTTCCCGCCCGGAACAGATTTCTTGCAAGATTGCAGCCGAGCACGCCCGCACCTGCTACTAAAATTCTCATAGAAAAATCTCCTTCTGAAAATATCTTTCCTTATAGTTAAATATCTCTAACTGCACTATAGCAAAGAATTTTGGGGAAGTCAAATTTGACTGTTAAAAATGGTATTTTAACCAATGTCGAAAACTCATGACTGACCAACGATCTGTTTGCAATTCTCGTTTGGTGACCGGGTGGAAATCACATCTCCAGGCGGAATGTTTGGCGGCGGATCAATTCAGGAATATGATATTTACAGTATTCGTTCGATGCGACGAAATCCTGTAATTGCAGATTTATTTCATCGCATGAAATATATGGAACGTCGTGGAAGCGGGCTACGTAAGATTGTCAGTGAAACCGAAAAATCACCTGGGTATGCAGAGGCATATCGTCCAGAATTTTCCTCAACAGCAACAGACTTCAGGGTTGTTTTGAAAAATGTGAATTATCAAAATGCAACCCAAGTCAAGACCCAAGTCACCATTTCCGATAAAATTCTTGCTTTTTGTTCAACACCTCATTCAAAAGCAGAAATTGCTGAACATTGTGGATATAAAAGCATGAAAAATTTCACTCGAAAATACTTACGTCCTCTACTTGATGGCGGAACTTTAAACATGACAATTCCGGACAAGCCGAACAGCCGAAACCAAAAATATATTACCGTTCATAGTAAATAATTCAAATACAACTACTTTTCATTCATCATGTTTCTTATTATTTTTACGGTAGTAAAACTCAATCACTGCCGTAAAAATATTTTATAAATTTCTTTAATCCCCGACGGATACTGTCACGAATACGGCTTGGGTCCACACCCTCCTCTACCGCAATTTCATTGACGGTCATACCTAAATAGTATCTGGCATAAACCCTCTTAGACTGCTTCTCCGGCAACTTCATTATGATAGAATATATCTGTTCCTGAAACTGTTTTTCTTCCAAAATCATTTCAGGTGTTTGCGGCTTCAATAGTACCGCATTTTCAATGCCATTCTCACAATCCAGAGAATACTGTGCTCTATAGCGATACATCTTTCGCTCATATGCCGCTTCCGCCCGTTTAGAAGCCAGAATAGTCTCCATTACTTCCTCTGTCACATCTATCAAAAAAACTGTTTTATAAACATCAGGATAAAGTTCCTGGAGATCAAGTTTTTTCATCATATACATCTGACCTTTCCTCATCGGGTAGATAGAGAAATTATTTCTTTCTCTACCCAGGCATTTTCCTTAAATTCATTTTCAGAGCTTCTCTTTGCTGTATTTTACGAACCCTACCGGACGAAACGGGCAGATAGCCGAAAAACTTCTCCTGGCACCCAACAATTCTTCTCTCTGTGGGTGCCAGAGCCATTTACCGACTCTCTCTGCCTAGATGATTCCTACGACGCCAGGAAAATGAGATATTTCCTCACAAAATGACGTCCTGTTGGGCAGAGCAGTATCTTTTTCTTCCATATAGCCAAACATCTGCAATTTCCTCCCGGCAGAAGGCTTGTGCGCTCTGTCATTTTTGTGTCCAATTTGGTCTACGAGATCCAAACGTTATCTGCGAACGCAGGAAGACCTCGATTCCGCTTCGCTCCATCTCGGTCATTCTTGCGTTCCACTGAACAAAATTGGATACAAAAAAGCCCGTGAATGCAAGCATTCCGGGCTTTTTGATATCCATTTTGTTCGCAGATAACTGCTTATCTCTTTGAAAACTGCGGAGCGCGACGAGCTGCTTTGAGACCGTACTGATTCAAAATTCTCTCAAAAAGTCCAGTGTTTATGCAATGTCATTAACTTAAGGCTGATTATTTGTAGTGAGAATAAAATACTCTAATAT
>CAVFMZ010000115.1:0-8420 GCA_963623675.1 Firmicutes bacterium CAG:176
AAATCCGTGCGATCCACCGGAGGTACTAAGGAAATGCTGATTTAATCAGCATTTCCTTAGATCGCTCTCGTCGCGTGAGACAGCCACTCCTGCTCTTCCTTCGGAAGATGCGGTGCGATTGCTTCATAGACGGTGTGATGATATTCGTTGAGCCATGTGCGCTCCTGTTCGGTCATCTGGGCCGGGTCCACTGCATCCAGGTCCCACGGGATCAGGGTCAGGATCTCGAACTCCAGGAACTGGCCGTACTCGTTCTTCGGGCCTTCCACGCAGAGAAGCTCGTTCTCCAGTCGGATGCCGTACTTTCCTTCCAGATAAACGCCAGGTTCGTCCGTGGTCACCATGCCCGGCGCCAGCTCTGCGGCATTGGCTCCTTCCTGCAGCTTCCAGCGGAATGCGTTGGGACCTTCATGGACATTAAGGAGATAACCTACGCCGTGGCCGGTGCCGTGTTTGTAATCCATGCCCAGCTGCCACAGGGGAGTCCGGCAGATCACATCCAGGTTATAACCGGTGCATCCTTTCAGAAATCTGGCATGAGCAAGATTTAAGTTGCCTCTCAGGACAGCTGTATACATCTGCTTCTGCTCGTCCGTCAGCGGTCCCAGGGCAAAGGTACGGGTGGTATCGGTGGTGCCGTCCAGATAGTGTCCGCCTGCATCCACCAGGAAGAAGCTCTCCGGCTTCAGCTCTACATCGGATTCCTCCGTTGCGGAATAGTGGACGATGGCTCCATGCTCACCGTATCCGCAGATGGAGGAAAAACTTAACTCCACCAGATCCTTCTGCTCCCTTCTAAGGGCTGCCAGATGCTCAGCAGCAGAGATCTCTGTAATCTTCTCCTTGCCGACTCTCGTCTTGAGCCAGTACATGAAACGTGTGAATGCCACACCTTCTTTTAAATGGGACTGATGAAGATTCTTCTGCTCCGTCTCATTTTTGACTGCCTTCATAAGCTCTGAAGGATTCGGGCAGCTCAGGATGTCTGCATTCTCCGGAATGCTGGTGAGCAGACGATAGTTTATATTTTCCTGGTCCAGCAGTACTTTGCTGCCGGCCGGAAGTTCTTTGAGGTCTCCGTAGATCTCATCATATCCTTTGATGGCAATGCCAAAGCCTGCCACATAATCTCTGATTTTCTCCGTGATCACGGACGGACGCACATACCAGGTGCAGTCCTTCTTCGTCACCGTCAGGAAGGATAATACTACCGGAACGCAGGGAATATCCCCGCCCCGGATGTTGAGAAGCCATGCAATATCGCACAGGGAAGCCAGCACATGAAGGTCAGCACCTTTTTCTTCCATGGCTTTCCGCACGCGGGCCAGTTTCTGATCTGTGGTCTCGCCGCTCCATTTTTCTTCGAGCACAAAGAGATCTGCATCCGGTACTTCCGGACGGTCTGCCCAGATCTCCCCGATCAGGTCCTCTTCTGTGGAAAGAGAAGCGCCATTTTCCTCTGCTGCCTTTGCAAATGCCAGGGCACGGGAGGCCCCCATGACTCTTCCGTCAAATCCCAGCTTCTCGCCTTTTTCCAGGTGTTCCTGTACATATTCCTCTACGGTCGGCACACCCGGTTCCCCCATGCGGAACAGGCGGATGCCCGTTCCCTGAAGCTGTGCCTCTGCCTGCAGGAAATACCGTCCGTCGGTCCACAGCCCTGCATCATCCTGTGCAATGACTGCCGTACCGGCAGATCCGGTAAAACCGGTGATAAAGGCTCTTGCCCGGAAATGCTCACTGACATACTCCGACTCATGGCAGTCTGTGGACGGAACCACATACATTGCCACGCCGGATGCTTTCATTTTCTCTCGTAATGCCTGTACACGCTCTTTGACTGTCATATGCTTACCTCTCCCAGCTTGCTTTCTGGAATGCCTTATATCCTTTGTATGCCTCGTAAATATCCGCTTTGCTGGAGATCTCCCACGGGCTGTGCATATTCAGAAGTGCCACACCGCTGTCGATGACATCCATACCATAATTCGCGGTAATGTAGGCGATGGTTCCGCCGCCACCCTGATCCACTTTTCCAAGCTCTGCGGTCTGCCAGCAGACATTACTGTCATCCATGACTTTCCGCAGTTCACCGATATACTCCGCGCAGGCGTCGTTGGAACCGGATTTTCCTCTGGAACCGGTATATTTGTTGAATACCATACCTCGTCCCAGGTAGGCGATATTTTTCTTTTCAAAGGCGGACGCATAGTTCGGGTCAAATGCCGCACTGACATCAGAAGACAGCATATGGGAATGCTGCAGACATCTTCTCAGTGCCAGATCCGAATACTGTCCGGTCAGATTCAGTACCTCTGCCACTACATTTTCAAAATAACGGGACTGCATGCCGGTGGCACCCATACTGCCGATCTCTTCTTTGTCCGTCAGCAGGCACACTGCCGTGTAAGCCGGTTTGTCCGCATGCATCTGTGCCAGAAGGGATGTAAACGCACAGATTCTGTCATCCTGTCCGTAACCCATGATCATGCTGCGGTCCAGGCCGAAATCTCTGGCCTGTCCGGCCGGAACAGCTTCCAGCTCTGCGGAGAGAAAATCTTCCTCTTCCATGCCATATTCTTTCTTCAGGTATTCCAGCAGGGTCTTCTTGATGAGTTCTTTCTTCTCCTCGTCTTTTCCTTCCGGATCGTTCCACGGACGGCTGCCGACAATGATATTCAGGTTCTCGCCCTCTACCACAACAGCTGCTTTTTTCTGTAGCTGATCACCGGACAGATGAATCAGAAGATCAGAAATACCAAGAACCGGATCCTCTGCCTTCTCGCCGATGGCCAGTTCAATAACAGTTCCATCCTTCTTCGCCACAACGCCATGCAGTGCCAGCGGAATGGCCGCCCACTGATATTTCTTAATACCGCCATAGTAATGGGTATCCAGAAGCGCCATCTCACCATCCTCGTACAGCGGATTCTGTTTAAGATCCAGACGCGGAGAATCAATATGAGCACCCAGAATATTCATACCCTTCTCCATCGGTTCTGTACCAATCTCGAACAGTACCACCAGTTTTTTCTTGTGTACCGCATAAACCTTATCGCCGGGAACCAGCTTCTTTCCGCTTTCCATTGCCTCTTCCAGAGAAATATAACCATTCTCACGGGCCATCTCCGCTGCCAGACGGGCACACTCCCGCTCGGTCTTTCCTTCAGAGATAAATCTGCGGTACTGCTCCGCTACCTGTCCCAGTTCTTCCAGGGCTTTGTCATCATAGGTATTCCATGCGTTTTTACGTTCCATTGTCTCTTCTCCTACAGATCTTCCAGATTTTCTTTTAATTTATTCATAAAGCCTTTTTTCTTCGGTTTTGCTCCGCTCTCTGCTTTCTGATTCAGCGTATTTCCATTCTCGCGGTCATATTCTTTCAGTGCCTCTTTTGCCGCATGGCTTAAGGTAGTCGGAACCTCTACCACCAGCGTTACATAATGGTCACCGCGGACACTCTTGTTTCTGAGAGAAGGCATGCCTTTTCCACGCAGACGAACTCTTGTATCTGTCTGGGTACCCGGTTTTACATCGTACTCTACTTCTCCGTCCACCGTCTTGATACGGATGGTTCCGCCCAGCGCTGCTACCGGAAAACTGATCGGTACCGTCGAGAAAATATCGATATCCTGTCTCTGGAAAATCGGGTGTCTGGATACCACTACCTCTACCAGAAGATCGCCTCTCGGACCTCCGTTAGTACCAGGCTCGCCCTTGCCTCTGATCCGGATGCTCTGACCGTTGTCGATACCTGCCGGAATCGTAACGGCGATCTTCTTCTTGCTTGCCGTATAACCGGTTCCATAGCAGTTCGGGCACTTGTCCTTGATGATCTTACCGGTTCCGTTACAGTCCGGGCAGGGACGTACATTCTGCACCATGCCGAAGAGAGACTGCTGGGTATATACCACCTGACCTTTTCCTCCGCACTTCGGACAGGTCTGGGGTGTCGTACCTGGTTTTGCACCGGTACCATGACAGGTCTCACACTCATCTTTTAAGGTTAGCTCCAGCTCTTTATCACAGCCTGTAACAGATTCCTCAAACGTAATCCTTACACTTGCCCGTAAGTCCGCACCTCTCATGGAACCATTGCTGTTTCTTCTGCTTCTTCCGCTGCCGAAAATGTCGCCGAAAATATCGCCGAAAATATCGCCCATATCTGCGCCGTTAAAGTCAAATCCGCCATAACCGCCGGCTCCGCCGCCCCCCTGCTCAAAGGCCGCATGACCGAACTGGTCATATTTTTTCCTTTTATCTGCATCGCTTAATACAGCATACGCTTCGGAAGCCTCTTTGAATTTCTGCTCTGCATCTTTATCTCCCGGATTCATATCCGGATGGTATTTCTTTGCCAGTTTTCGGTATGCACTCTTGATAGCTGCATCGTCCGCATTCCGGTCTACGCCAAGAACCTCATAATAATCTCTTTTTGTCTCTGCCATAACTTATCCCTTTCGAACATCTGCGGGCTGCATTCATCCTTATCGCCGCAGTGCGTCTACGTTTCACTTCGGTCGCATGGAATTGAAGTTTCCTATACGACAAAAAACAGTGGGGAGTTTATCGCTCCCCCACTGCCTGTTTTTTATTTGGTTCAGCTCCTGATTAAACCTCGCGGTAGTCTCCGTCTACGACATCATCTGCCGGGCCGGAAGTGCTCTGTCCTGCGCCGCCCATGTCCGGACCTGCGCCCTGCGAACCTGCTCCCTGTGCACCTGCAGTCTGCTCATACATCTTCTGGAACAGTTTCTGTGCTGCATTCATCAGATCCTCTTTACCGGATTTCAGTGCATCAATGTCTGCATCGGAAATATCGGTCTGGTTAGCAGTTCTGTCTACCACTGCTTTCAGGGAATCAATTTTCTCCTGAACAGCTGCTTTCTCGGAAGCATCAATCTTGTCTCCGGCTTCCTCCATGGCCTTCTCAGTCTGGAATACCATTGCATCTGCATCGTTTCTTGCATCAATGGCCTCTTTCCGTTTCTTATCCTGTGCCTCGAACTCAGCAGCTTCTTTGACTGCTTTGTCGATATCGGAATCAGACATGTTGGAACCGGCGGTAATGGTGATGTGCTGCTCTTTTCCGGTACCCAGATCCTTAGCGGATACATTTACAATACCGTTGGCATCAATATCAAAGGTAACCTCGATCTGCGGAACTCCACGTCTTGCAGGCGGGATTCCATCCAGACGGAACTGGCCGAGGGATTTGTTGTCTTTCGCGAACTGTCTCTCACCCTGTACGACATTGATGTCTACAGCGGTCTGGTTATCAGCCGCGGTGGAGAAGATCTGGCTCTTCTTGGTCGGGATGGTGGTATTTCTCTCGATCAGACGGGTTGCAATACCTCCCATGGTCTCGATAGACAGAGACAGCGGAGTAACATCCAGAAGAAGGATATCACCGGCACCTGCATCTCCTGCAAGTTTACCACCCTGAATGGAAGCACCGATTGCTACACACTCATCCGGGTTCAGAGATTTGCTCGGCTCATGTCCGGTCAGCTGTTTTACTTTATCCTGTACTGCCGGGATACGTGTGGAACCACCTACCAGCAGAACTTTACCAAGCTCAGACGGGCTGATGCCTGCATCGCGGAGAGCTGCCTGTACCGGGTTGGCAGTACGCTCTACCAGATCGTGAGTCAGCTCATCGAATTTTGCTCTGGTCAGGTTCATATCAAAGTGAAGCGGGCCGTCTGCGTTCATGCTGATGAACGGAAGGTTGATGTTGGTTGTCGTGGAAGCGGACAGCTCTTTCTTAGCCTTCTCAGCTGCTTCTTTCAGTCTCTGCAGTGCCATCTTGTCGTTGCCAAGATCTACACCGTACTGTTTCTTGAATTCAGCGATCATGTAGTCTGTGATCTTCTGGTCGAAGTCATCACCACCCAGATGGTTGTCACCTGCGGTAGCCAGAACTTCGATAACGCCGTCACCGATCTCGATGATGGAAACATCGAAGGTACCGCCGCCAAGGTCGTATACCATGATCTTCTGCTCTTTCTCATTGTCAAGGCCGTATGCCAGTGCTGCAGCGGTCGGCTCGTTGATGATACGTTTTACATCAAGTCCTGCGATCTTACCTGCATCCTTGGTTGCCTGTCTCTGTGCATCGTTGAAATATGCCGGAACGGTGATCACTGCCTCGGTTACTTTCTCGCCCAGATAGTTCTCTGCGTCTGCTTTCAGCTTCTGCAGGATCATAGCGGAAATCTCCTGCGGAGAATATTTCTTTCCGTCAATGTCTACTTTATAATCAGTTCCCATGTGTCTCTTGATGGAAGAGATGGTCTTCTCGGAGTTGGTAACTGCCTGACGTTTTGCCGGCTCACCTACCAGACGCTCACCGGTCTTTGTAAATGCTACGATAGACGGTGTTGTTCTTGCTCCTTCTGTATTTGCAACAACCGTAGGTTTTCCACCTTCCATTACGGCTACACAAGAGTTCGTTGTTCCTAAGTCAATACCAATAATCTTGCTCATTTCTTTTTCCTCCTGAAAATACTAAATCTTATAGACCACAGCGCGTTAGCTCGATTCCACTTCGTTTCATCTCGCTGCACGGCATTCGCCGCATGTGTCAGATTCCATCTCAGCAGCCTTACATGCAAGCATGACAGCTGCTTCCCTGGTATCTGCCCCGCGCTGCTCATTGCTTACGCGTCAGTTTACTACTTTTACCATGCTGTGACGAAGCACTGCATCTTTATATTTATAACCCTTCTGGAATTCCTCGGATACTGTATTTTCTCCAAGTTTCTCATCCTCCGCATGCATCACTGCGTTGTGGAGATTAGGATCGAATTCCTGGCCCACCGCTTCGATGGGGGTTACGCCCAAATCTGTAAGAACCGTGATCAGCTGTTTGTAAATCATTTCCATTCCACTGGCTACCGGTCCGTCTTTCTGATCTTCCGGAATGCTCTTCAAACCTCTCTCGAAGTTATCCACTACCGGAAGCAGTTTCTCGATCACATCTCTTGCTCCCACCGTATACATCTGGGATTTTTCCTTTTCTGTACGGTTTCTGAAGTTTTCAAACTCGGCAAGCTGACGTTTGACTCTGTCGGTCAGTTCTGCGATCTGCTCATCCTTCTTGTCTTTTTTCTCTTTCTTCTTTCCGAAGAATCCTTTTTTATCAGGTTCCGCATCGGCTTTCGGTTCTTCTGCCGTCTCAGGAGCTTCTGTTTCCACGGTTTCGGTCTCTTCCGCTTTTGCTTCTTCTTCCTGAACCTCCGGTTCCTGTTCCATAGTCTTGTTTTCTTCCACCGTTGTTCCGCCTTTCTATTTGTGAAAAACGTCATCCAGCTGATCCATCATGGCTTTCAGCTTGCCCATAACGTTCTCGTAATCCATTCTCTTGGGGCCAATGATTCCTATGGTTCCCTGAAGTCCTTCGCCCAGATCGTAGGTCGCTGTGACAACACTGCAGTCCTTCATGGATTTTACCGGCGTCTCATTACCGATATATACCTGAATTCCTTTTTCCTCTTTGTTCAGTGTGTCTGTAACCAGATCCACCAGGTTCTGCTTCTCCTCCAGTGTCTGTATCAGCTCACTGGCTTTTCCGTTCTCACTCAGCTCCGGATAACGGAAAATATTCATGGCCCCGCCGGTGTAGATCTCCATTCCCTCATCAGAATGAATGGCTTCGGCGACTGCATCCACTACATCACTGATGATGTTACTGTGAATACCGGCCTGTTCCTTCATGCTGGAAATCATCTGAAGGTTGATCTCTTCAATCGTCTTTCCATTCAGCATGGTGTTCAGCAGGATATTAAGCTTCAGAATGCTTTCATCACTCAGTTCCTCGCAAACAGGTAAGAGTTTATTGCGGATCACATTTCCTTCCGCCACAATCACCGCCAGAATCTGGCCTGCGTCCACACGGGACAGCTGAATGAATTTCAGTTTGTTCTGATGATACTGGGGAGTGGAAACCATCGTGGCATAATTGGTATCATTTGCCAGGATCTTTACCACCTGCTTCAGTACACTTTCCAGCCGGTCTGTTCTCTGAACCATCAGTTCCTGCAGTTCTGTCACTTCCCGGTCTTTTTCCTGCATCAGGTAATCCACATACAGCCGGTATCCTTTATCGGAAGGAATTCTTCCCGCGGAAGTATGGGGCTGAATGATGTAGCCCATCTCTTCCAGATCCGACATCTCATTGCGGATGGTAGCAGAGGAAAGCTTCAAGTCCGGATCCTTGGATATGGTTCTTGATCCAACGGGTTCTCCGGTCTCCATGTAATTCTGGATAATGACTTTTAAAATCTTTTTCTTTCTCTCATCCAGTTCCATGGTGCTCTCTCCTTTCTTCTGCCTGTTAGCACTCAACATGCAAGAGTGCTAACATTTCCTGTAACTTAAGATAGCACTCCCTATAGTGCTTTGTCAAGTGTATTTTA
>CAVFMZ010000116.1:0-8386 GCA_963623675.1 Firmicutes bacterium CAG:176
CTATAGAAAAGCATCCAAAAAAGAAACCGAAATACATAAACGGAGGGACGAAAATGAAGAAAAGAAGTATTGCGTTACTGATGGCAGCCATGATGGCGATGGGTATGGCAGGATGCGGATCATCTGCTTCCAAAGATGCATCAGCTTCTGATGCGACAGAGAGTACGGATACAGCAGATACTGCAGAGGCACCTGAGGCAGACGGATTCTATGCAGGCAAGACAGTGGAGATGATTGTACCGTGGGCAGCCGGAGGCGGAGCAGATACGGCATGCCGTCTGATCTGTTCTTATATTGAAAAAGAACTGGGATGTACCATTGTGATCAACAATGTAACCGGTGGAGGCGGAAGCATCGGTCTTGCGCAGCTTACCAATGCAAGTCCGGATGGCCTGTCCTATGCATACTTTGCAAATACCGATTCCAACGGCGACATCATGCTGGAAGGTGTTCCGTATACAGCGGAAGATTTTGCACCGGTATGTAAGTTTGCAGCAGATCCGCACATTATTGTGACTTCCAATGCATCCGGCATCAAGGATATGGACGGACTGATTGCAGCAGGTCAGGACGGAACGACGCTGTGGGGAATCGGCGGTGCATGGACGCACTGGGATTTCGTAAAACTGGAGTTTGAAGAAGCTACCGGAACCAGTTACAAACGTCTGGTATACGATGGCGGTGCAACTGTTATGACCGATATTATGAGTGGTGACTGTGCAGTGGCAACTCCGTTTGTATCAGAAGCAATGACTGCCATTGATGCAGGAGAGGCTGTTCCGATCGCAATTACCAGTGCGGAGAGAAATGACGCGTGCCCGGATATCCCGACAGTTGCAGAACTTGGCTATGAGGGATTTGATTCCACCATGTGGAGAGGTTTCGTAGCACCGGTTGGAACCGATGAAGCAGCCATGAGAGAGTTTGCAGATGCAGTCGGAACCGTATGTGAGAACGAAGAGTTCCAGGCAGCAGCTGTAAAAGCAGGAATTACCGTTGATTATACCGATTATGATGCATTCCAGGATTTCTACTGGGAGAACCATAATGCAGTAAAAGCTTACTACGAAGCAAATTCCAATATGTAAGGAGGGAGTACATTCATGAAGAAAAGTATGCCGGATGTGATCTGTGCTGCAGTGCTGCTGATCTTCCTGACAACCGTAGCCGTACAGGTTCCGGCGATCCCGAAAGTATCCAGAGCATATCCGATCTTCCTGCTGGCAGTTGCTTATCTGATGGGAATCTGGCTGCTGGTAAAGAGTCTTCTTAAGTTAAAGAACGAGGAGAAGCAGGAGACAGAAGTGATTGCCCAGACTAAAATCATCCTTCCTTATTGTGTGATGATTGCTCTGTACTTATTTTTAATGAGCAGACTTGGTTATGTGGTTTCCACGGTTGTATTTATGCTGGTTTCCCTGGTGTATCTGAAGTTTAAGAGCAAGATTGGCATGGTGATCATCAGTATTGTCACGACGATTCTGATTTATCTGATGTTCTCCAACTTCCTTGGCGTAATTCTGCCAAGGGCAGCGTGGTTTCGTTTTTAATTCGACAGAGAGGAGGATGATAAGTTATGGAAAATATTATGATTGGATTTTCCAATGTGTTTCAGTTCAGTAACCTCTTTATCTGTATCGGAGGACTGATGGTCGGCGTTCTGTTCGGTGCATTGCCCGGATTTTCCGCAACTATGGCGGTTGCTGTGTTCGTTCCATTTACTTATGTGATGGAACCGGGACCGGCACTGCTTCTGTTAAGCGCACTGTATTGCGGCGGTGTATACGGCGGTTCTATCCCGGCCGTTCTGGTAGGTATTCCGGGAACTCCTGCATCTGCACCGACGGCTCTGGAAGGAAAGGCGATGGTTCGGCGGGGAAAGGCGGGACAGGCACTGAACCTGGTTACTCTGGGTTCCTGTTTTGGAGGCTTCATTAGCTCTGTTGCCCTTCTGATCTGCGCGCCGCTGCTCGCAAAGATTGCAAAGATGGTAGGACAGCCGGAGCAGATGTTTGTGGCTATCTTCGGACTTTCTGTAGTTGTTATGCTGTCTCAGGATAATCTCTTTAAGGGACTAATGGTAGCGTTTGTAAGCCTTCTGCTTGCAACCTTCGGACAGGATCCGGTAGAGGGATTCCCGAGATTTACCTATGGATTTTCCCAGCTGACCGGAGGATTTTCTGTGGTACCGGTACTGATTGGTATCTTCTCACTTCCGGAAGTGTTTAAGATGCTGGAAGATCCGTTTGGAAAAATGTCTGAATCCGGCAAAGTCGGTTCTATGAAAATCGGCAAAGGAATTATAAAAAAGAACTGGATCAATGCATGGCGTTCTACTATTATGGGTGTTATCGTCGGCATTATTCCGGCTGCAGGACCGGATATTGCGGCATTTCTCTGTTACAATGAGGCAAAGAAAGCTTCCAAAACACCGGAAGAATTTGGAAACGGAAGTGATGAGGGAATCATTGCAGCTGAGTGCGGCAACAATGCCGTTACCGGAGGTTCGCTGATTCCGCTTCTGACCCTTGGAATTCCGGGAAGTGCGCCTGCGGCAATTTTCCTCGGCGCCATGATCATTCATGGTATGCGTCCAGGTCCGACCATGTTCACGGAACATGCGGATTCTGTCTATACTATGATTATTGGTTTTGCACTGATCAACCTTCTGATGTATTTTGTCGGAATGCTGTACTGCAAATGCGGAAGCCTGATCCTGCTGATTCCGAAGTCCGTTCTGGCAACAGTGATCGTGGTACTGGCATCTGTGGGAACTTTTGCAACCAATAAAAATATGTTTGACGTCTATGTGATGTTCGTATCCGGTGTGATTGCTTATATTATGATACGAAATGATTTTCCGATTGCACCGATTGCACTGGCGCTTCTTCTGGGAACGACCATGGAGAAAGCCATGTCCCTGACCCGTACCATGTATGAGGGACAGCTGTATATGATTTTCAGTAGACCGCTGACGCTGGGACTTGCACTGTTTACTGTATTCTCCTTTGCATTCCCACTTGTGAAAATGCATCTGGATAAAAAGAAGCAGCAATAGTTGCAAAGAATATGCAAAGAAAATAAAATAAAATGCAAAGAAATGCAATGATTAAGAATCCGTAAAAAACGTCCATGAAAAACGCTAAGAATTTGTAAAGTTGAAAAAACATTGAATTTTAGGCATTTTGCCAAAAGAAAAAGAAATTTGGAACTGTTTTTTAGACAAGTTGGCACAGGGCTTGCTCTATATAGGGGCAACAAGAAAAAACAAAAGTTTTTCATGGAGGGAAAGAAAAATGAAAAGAAAAAGTTTGGCGTTACTGATGGCTGCAATCACCGTATTCAGCGCAGTTGGATGTGGATCCAAAGATGCAGCAGCAGACACAACAACAACTGAGCCGGCAGCAGAGGAGACCACCGAGGCTTCTGATGATGCTGAGGCAGCTGCTGACACTGCATCCGCAGCAGACGGCTTCTATGCTGGAAAGACTGTAGAGATGATCGTGCCGTGGGCAGCAGGAGGCGGGGCTGATACCGCATGCCGTCTGATCTGTGCTTACATTGAGAAAGAGCTTGGCTGTACCATCGTTATCAACAACGTAACCGGTGGCGGCGGAAGTATCGGTCTTGCACAGCTGACTGACGCTAATCCGGACGGACTTACTTATGCATACTTTGCAAACACCGACTCCAATGGAGACATCATGCTGGAAGGTGTTCCGTATACCGCAGAGGACTTTGCTCCGGTATGTAAATTCGCAGCTGACCCGCATATCATCCTTGCATCCAATGCATCCGGAATCACTGATCTTGACGGCCTGATCGCAGCAGGACAGGATGGAACAACTCTGTGGGGAATCGGCGGAGCATGGACTCACTGGGATTTCCTGAAACTGGAGTTTGAAGAGGCAACCGGAACCAACTATAAACGTCTCGTATATGATGGAGGCGCAACTGTTATTACCGATATCATGAGCGGTGACTGCACCATCGGTACACCGTTCGTATCTGAGGCTCTTTCTGCAATCGATGCAGGTGAGGCAGTGCCGATCGCTATCACCAGTGCTGAGAGAAACGATGCTTGCCCGGATATCCCGACTGTAGCAGAGCTGCTTGGCAAAGATTTCGAGTCCACCATGTGGAGAGGTTTCGTGGCACCGGCAGGAACGGATGAAGCAGCTATGAGAGAGTTCGCAGATGCAGTTGGTACTGTATGTGAGAACCAGGAGTTCCAGGACGCAGCAACTCAGGCAGGCGTTACCGTTGATTATACAGATTACGATGCATTCCAGGATTTCTACTGGGAGAATCATGAATCTGTAAAAGCTTACTATGAAGCAAACGCTAATATGTAAATAGTGAGTAAAAAGTTATCATACGATTAAAACGAATGCAGCCGGGCAGTATTTACTGCCCGGTTCTTAAAAGGAGGGGCTGTTTTTGAAGAAGAGTTTTCCGGACATGATTATCAGTATTGTGCTGCTGGCATTCCTTACTTCGCTGGCGGTGCAGGTTCCGCAGATACCGGCGGTATCAAAGGGGTATCCACTGGCACTACTGATAGTTTCATATCTTATGACATTTTATCTGTTAATCAGCAGTGTGCTGAAATTGAAGACGCAGGATAAGCAGAAGACAGAGGTTGTGGAACAGGCGAGAATTATAGTTCCGTATTGTCTGATGATCGTAGTTTACCTCTTTCTGATGAATAAGATTGGATACATTGCATCTACCGTAGTATTTATGCTTGCATCCCTTATCTATCTGAAGCTGAAAAATAAAGTACTGATGGTAGCTCTGACTGTGATTTTGACGGTTGTCGTATACTTTGTATTTACCAACTTCCTGACCGTGATTCTTCCGAGAGGAAGCTGGTTCAACATCGCATTTTAGGCAGAAAGGAGATCAAGCTTTATGGAAAATATTATGATTGGTTTTGCCAATGTATTTCAGCTGAGTAATCTTCTTGTCTGCATTGGCGGTCTGTTTATCGGAGTTCTCTTCGGAGCGCTCCCTGGATTCTCTGCAACGATGGCAGTAGCAATCTTCGTACCGTTTACTTATGTTATGGAGCCTGGTGCGGCACTTCTTCTTTTAAGCGCCCTGTACTGCGGCGGTGTATTCGGTGGTTCCATTCCGGCTGTCCTGGTAGGTATCCCGGGAACACCGGCATCCGCACCGACCGCTCTGGAAGGTAAAGCACTTGTCAGAAAAGGTGAGGCAGGACGAGCGCTCAATCTGGTAACCCTGGCATCCTGTTTTGGTGGTTTTGTGAGTTCCATAGCACTTCTGGTATGTGCTCCGCTTCTTGCAAAGATTGCAAAGATGGTAGGACAGCCGGAGCAGATGTTTGTAGCAATCTTCGGTCTTTCCGTAGTAGTTATGTTGTCTCAGGATAACCTGTTCAAAGGTCTGATGGTAGCAGTAGTCAGCCTTCTGCTTGCAACTTTCGGACAGGACCCGGTAGAGGGATTCCCGAGATTTACATATGGTCTTTCCCAGCTGACCGGAGGATTCTCCGTAGTGCCGGTACTGATCGGGCTGTTCTCGCTTCCGGAAGTATTCAAGATGCTGGAAGATCCGCTTGGTAAAATGGCGGAATCCGGTAAAGTTGGTTCTATGATGCTGAAGGTAGAAGATATTACTAAAAATATGTTTAATGCAATTCGATCTACCGTACTTGGTGTATTGATCGGTATTGTACCGGCGGCAGGACCGGATATTGCAGCATTCCTGTCTTACAACGAGGCTAAGAAAGCATCCAAACATCCAGAAGAGTTCGGAAACGGAAGTGCAGAAGGCATCGTGGCAGCAGAGGCAGCCAACAACGGTGTTACCGGTGGCTCCCTGATCCCGCTTCTGACCCTTGGTATTCCGGGAAGTGCTCCAGCAGCAATCTTCCTCGGCGCAATGATCATTCACGGTGTTCGTCCGGGTCCAACACTGTTCACCCAGCATGCTGACACCGTATACACCATGATCATTGGTTTTGCACTGATCAACCTTTTGATGTACATCGTAGGTATGATCTACTGCAAATGCGGAAGCCTGATTCTGGTTATTCCGAAATCTATTCTTGCTACTGTGATCGTAGTACTTGCAGTAGTTGGTACTTTTGCAACCAATAAAAATATGTTCGACGTATACGTGATGTTCGGTGCAGGAATCATCGGTTATATCATGCTGAGAAATGATTTTCCGATCTCACCGGTAGCGCTTGCACTTCTTCTTGGAACTAACATGGAGAAATCTCTGTCCCTGACCCGTACGATGTACGAAGGACAGTTCTACATGGTATTCACAAGACCGCTGGCAGCAGCACTGGCTATCTTTACTGTATTCTCCTTTGTATTCCCGTTGGTGAAGATCGCAAAAGAGAAGAAGAAAAAGAAAGCAGAAGAAGGACAGGCTTAATCATTGCCACTAAAAGGAGAATGAATACATGTCTTTAACAGCTGTTTATGCAAAAAAAGCCCTGATCGGAGAAGACCTGCAGGTTCTTGACGATGCCTGCATTCTGATCGAAGAGGAGAGCATTAAAGAAATAACAACCCGCAAAGAGTTTGAGGCATCCGGCAGAGAGGCAACGGTTGTATATTTGGGAGATAAAACCGTTCTGCCAGGTATGTTTGAGTGTCATAACCATCTGGCACTGGATGCAAGACTTCCGGGTCATCTGGATATGATGAACCAGAGTGAGTGTGAGCATACACTTCTGGCTCTGAACGGACTGAAAGATGATCTGATGTCGGGAGTGACCACAGCGAGATGTCTGGGCGACCGTAATTATATTGATGTGGTACTCAGGAATAAAATCAGAGAGAACCAGGTAACAGGACCGGAGCTTCTGGTATGTGGAATCGGAATGAAGGGACGTCATGGTCATGGATATGTAGGCATGCCGCACTCCGGCGTGGAAGAGTTCAGAAGAACCGCGCGTGAGAATATGTTCCGTGGAGTGGATATTCTGAAAATCTTCGTAACACCGGGCGGGGCAGCTGTGACACCGGATGAATTTATTCCGTGTTTCATCTCTTATGATGAGATCCGTACCGTAGTGGAAGAAGCAAAGGCCATGAATATCAAGACCGCCGCACACTGCATCGGAGGCAAGGGCCTTGATTACTGTGTAAAAGCAGGTATTGATGTCATTGAGCATGTATACAGCATCACACCGGAGCAGGTAAAACTGGTGGAGGAAGAGCATAAAGGATGGATCGATATGACATCCGGTATTGTGCTCGACCCGGAGAGAGAGCCGTACTGCCCGCCGGCAGCAGTTCAGAAGACCTGTGCTGCAAGAGAGTATTCCAGACAATGTATGAATCAGATCTATCAGAGCGGCAAGATCCGTTATACCATCGGAACTGACGCCAACCATGGTCTGCTTTATAAAGAGCTGGAGTTCGCATGCGAGGGCGGAGCATCTACCATGGACGCACTGAAAGCTGTTACCGTAAATGCAGCTAAGATGTGTGGTGTGGAGAAAAAGAAAGGCATGCTGAAAGCAGGCATGCAGGCAGATATCATCGCAGTTGATGAGAATCCGCTGGAAAATATCCATACGCTTAAAAATGTCAGCTTCGTTATGAAGAGAGGACAGATTTATAAAGACGTATAAACAAGATAACCCAAATTTTTTCACTTTTCATATGGCCGGACAATTGGAGAGATCTGATTGTCCGGTCTTTTTGTCTTTCCATAAAGGGTTGCACGGCGTATTTAAAATCGGTATACTGAATATCAGATGATAAGGAGACAAGAAAGATGATTTTTGATACTCATGCACATTATGATGACAGTGCATTTGATGAAGACCGTGAGGAACTGCTGGCTTCCCTGAAAGCGGGCGGTGTGGGAACGGTGGTAAATTCCGGAGCCAGTCTTGACGGATGCAAAAGAACCATAGAACTGACCGAAAAATACCCGTTTATCTACGGCGCGCTTGGAGTACATCCGGACGAAGTGGGAGAACTGAATGAGGAGGCCTTTGCTTGGCTGAAGGAGCAGCTGATGCGGCCGAAGATTGTGGCGGTAGGCGAGATCGGACTTGATTATTACTGGGATAAAGAAAAAAGAGAGGTACAGAAAGAATGGTTTATCCGCCAGCTCCGTCTGGCCAGAGAACTGAAAAAGCCGGTTGTCATCCACAGCCGGGAAGCGGCAGCCGATACAATGGAGATTCTGAAGGCAGAAGTGACGGATGAGATTTCCTATGAGATGCACTGCTATTCCTACTCACCGGAGATGGCGGCAGAATATCTGAAAATGGGATTTTATCTGGGCATCGGCGGGGTGCTGACCTTTAAAAATGCAAAGAAATTAAAAGAAGTGGTGGAGATGGCGCCCATTGAACGGCTGCTCCTGGAGACGGACTGCCCTTATC
>CAVFMZ010000117.1:0-8308 GCA_963623675.1 Firmicutes bacterium CAG:176
ATCCAGCCACTCGTCGTCATTTTCATATTCATCGTCGTCATAGAACTCACGGTCTTCATCCACGTCTTTTGCCTGTTCTTTTTCCGGCTTAATCTTCAGAAGATAATAAGCTCCTGCAATCAGAGCTCCGATCCCAGCAAATATCCCCAGCATAGGAAATGTGGTATCTGCTTTGTTCTGCATCTCCGAGTCTACTTCTTTATTATCCTCAGTCTCCGTTGCATCCCCACCAGATTCACTGTCATCATCAATAAGTGTTGGCGTTATGATATCTGTGGAAGAATCCTCTGTCTTAGAACTGGCACTTTCCGCAAGCTCTTCCTTCTCTTCATCTGTCATAACATTCATAAGATCTGCCGCATCTACTGCATTCAGAAAATATACATTGTCCTCACTGCCACTGCGGTCAATGATGATGTAGTAATAGCTGCCGTCCCTGGTGGTCACAGTCATAAACTGCATATTCTCGGCATCTTCATCGTCTACATCATCTACCAGAGTCAGGCTTCCATCCGGCGTTAAGGCTCCGGATACATCCCTGGTGGAATTCGCGCTGTCTGTGGAATCTGTATCATCAGACTGGACTGTAGATCCTGTCCCAGATTCTGCCGAAGAATCACTGTTTGTGTCGGAACCTGTCGAATCCGATGTTTCCTCCACCGTCACTGCGCTCTGCTCCGCATCCGGATTTGCCTGGGCAAATGCCGGTGTTGCACTTCCACAAGCCATTAAGGTTGAGGCAAATACTGCAATCAGTCCTGCTTTTAATCTCTTATTTAACATGACCTTCCATCTCCCTTCCACCGGAAACCGATCCGGCATAGACCTCATTCTGCTTCTGCTGGATCCTTTTCAGGGTCTCCAACACATCCCCTTTTCCTGCCATTTCTCGAACCGTCTTTGCAATTTCCTCATCACAGAGCTGTCGCTCCTGGATCTGCAGGGTTTTCAGATATTCCTGAAGCTCGCGGATGCGGGCCTCTGTCTTTTTAATGTCCTCGCGGACTTTCTCAATCTTTCTGTTCAAAGTAATTTCCTCCATAATTATGGCCACTGGATTTTCGCTTATCCAATGGCCGCTGTTTCATGCAAAATTTATCAATTAGGTAATCTTCCAAAGCAATAGAAATGCTGTTGCCAGTAGCTGGTCTCAATGGACGCATACTGGATCGGATTTCCGCAATGGATCATCATTCCGTTGCCAACATAGATGCCTACATGGGACGCACCTGCCGTATCATATGTTCCCTGGAAGAAGATCAGATCTCCCGGTTTAGCCTGATCCGGTGATACATAAGTACAACTGTTTCTCAAGCCCTCTGCCGTCTGCCTTCCAACATCCCAGCCATTTCCACAGTTATTGATGACCCAGGAAACAAATCCTGAGCAGTCAAAGCTGGTGGATGGTGAAGCCCCGCCCCATACATAGGGATAGCCAAGATATTTCTCTGCTTCCGTGATCATGTTGCGGAAACGGGTATCGCTTAAGGCCTCCGGTGGGATGGAATAGGACATGCCATCCGGCGTATATCCGGAAATGGTGGTCTTGTCCCAGAGATAATCCCTGTTGCCATAGGAAGTATTTAAAATGTTGTACCAGTTAATGGCAGCGTCTTCGCCAAGCCTTGCCCTGGCTACTGCATCAAATCCGCCATTTGTCATGGTGGTATTCAGCACATTTACAGTCCTTGTGGTGGTAACTTCCACTTCCTGAGTGCCATTGTCATCTGCAAGATAAGCTTCCCAGGTCTGGTGACCGTGAGCACTGGCCGCAGCATGGCTGTCGTAATACACATCAAAATCCACGCCGTACCGTGCAAAATTTCCCGTATCTTCAACGGTATATTCCACGCCGTTCATAATGACCTTGGTTCCCATTGGAACGGTTGGATTGCTGGCATCCACGGCAATGGTATGGTTTGCTGTCGGGTAAACTCCCGAAGCAGTCGCTCCGCCTGCCCATCTGCCACAGCAAATGGAACAGTTACAATAACCGCTTGTTACCACCTGACCTAAAGACTCACCTACTCTGACCGTCTTGGTCTCGGTAATGGTTTCCATGCCTCCGTCAATAGTAATTCCATACTGTGCATTAAACAGGGCTTTCAATTCCTTCTGCACCTTGGCATCCGAAGCCTTGAAATTACCAAACTTTACCGTCAGATAAGAGGCCAGCTGGTAAGGATTATGGGAAATCTCATCCACCTGATAGCGGTACTCATCATAGCCCGGATAGCGGCTTTCAATGTTATCAATCTGCCTCTGCAGGGCTTCTTCCATATCGCAGTAAGCTTCCTCTGCAGCTTTCAGCTCATCATCAGATGCCAGATATGTGGACTGAAAGACCGTTGTGCTCATACCTGCAAATACAGATCCCATGGAAGTGATGCTGCCTGCCAGGATCATGAAAAATAGCAGGGACGCAAGCAAGGCAGCAATAATGCCTTTATTCTTTTTGACGATATTGACAGCAGTATTTTTGATACGCTCTGCCAGGGTAAGTGTTCCCTCTGCCGCTTTTCCGGCTGTCCCTCCGGCTGCTTCTGCCTTGCGTTTTGAGCGAAAAATAGAGGCATACCTTTTATTTCTGGCATGCCTCTGGGCTTCTTTTGCACTATTCTTTTTTGCAGCCTCTTTGGCCGCATCCTTTGCAGACTTTCCAGCCGCTTTACTTTCCATAGTGGATTCAAAATGCAGTCTCGAAGCCTTGGCCTCCGCAGCCTGTTCCAGCTTATCGGCTCTCTTTGATTTTTCAGAAGAATACCTTCGCTTGCTGCTCCGCTCCGACAGCTTATGTGCTGTAGTAGAGGCCGCAGCTTCGGATCCGCTTACCACATCCTCGCTAAGATCCTGCTCCTCCTGATTGCCATCCTCAAAAGCCGACTTTATCGTATTTTGACCAGAAATTGCTCCCTGCTTTACTACATAACCTGCCGCACCGGTTGCTGTACCGGCTGCTTTTCCAGCTCCAGATGTCACAGTACTGAAACGGCCTCCAAGATTGCTTCCTTTGGGATTTTCTTCCTCAAAATTCAATCGGGAATTCTTTTTATTCCTTTGCTTCTGATTTTGTTTCCGCCTCTGTTTTTGACTCGGGGATTTTTCTCCTTCTGAAGGCAGAGCATGCTCAGATGCTGCAATACTTTGTGCCTGATCTCCTGTACTCTCCTGCTCATGCCTTAGTCTGTCCTGATTTTCCTTCTGATAACGTAAGGACATCCGCTTTTTCTGCTGGTGACGTCTGCTGTCAGAATCTATATTTTCAGAGCGGACTGACCTATCAGAAAGTCTGTGCCTGCCAGAATCTGGGGATGATCTGTTGCCATAGGAATCAGATCCAGACACATCTTTTAAGTTCCTCTGATCAGAAGACCGACTGTGGATCTGCTCTGACAGGTTATTCTCTAATGAATTGTTTCCTGCCAAATCTGAGCCATGCTCTTTCTTACTGCCATGTTCAAAGTTACTGCCGAAATCTCCGTTGCCACCTGAATCATCAAAATGATATCTTCTCTGCTGAATCTTTGACCCTGATGAATGTCCTGAATCCAGTCTCTCACCAGCCAGCTGTTCATTTTCCCGGACATGAGAAAAGTCAGCGTCTGGTGCTCTTTCGCTGACTCTTCTCTCGGAATGCTCACTGAGATTATTTTCAACTGCACCCTCGCGGGTCATCTTTTGGACGACCTTATCGCGAGTGCCAAGCTGTAACCCTTCATCGCGCATGTTTTCTCACCTCCCTGTCCTGGAAAATCCGGATTATTTTAAGCCATCCAAAATCATGATACGTCCCCAGCGGTTTTCTACATCTTCCGCAAGCAGATAACTTCTTGAAATCCAAAAGTCAATATTAATCTCTTCTTCACGACCTTCCTGGATTCTGTAGATTACCGTATTTAAAATCTCAATCATGCGCAAAAGGCTCTGTATATCATTCATCATTTTCATAAAGACTTCTGGCGCAAAAAATTCGGCTTTTGCTTCTTCCTCTTTTTTCATCTTACTCTTCAGCTCCGCATAGCTTGTTACCGGTACTCTTTCCTCTTCCATAACCTTTTCTTCCATTTTCTTAGTTATTTCCTCCTTCATGGAGTCTTCCTCCATCTCTTCACCAATCATATCTGCGTAAATCTCCAATGCCTGATCGATATATTTTCTCGGATGCTCATAATGATCCAGAATCTCATTCAGATCTGCCTTATCGTTTTTGCACATCTTTTCAGCTCTCTCCCTTACAGGAAGATAAGCCTTGTGTTGCTTCTTCAACTGGCTTTCGATCTCATACATCTCAATCAGGTTCTCATGCATCTGAGCCAGAGCATGCACATCCATAAACATCTGCACTACCAATGCCTTTGGCATTTCTATGGTCTCCATTTCTCTCTTAAACATTTCCATTCTCATTTCCTCCATGAATCTCACTTGGTTTCGTTGTCATGATCCGATATAACTGGGTATCTTTCGGGAATTTATCCTTAAAGGGAATGATTGTATTCCCATAAAAAAGCAGCCCTTCACCTTCATTAGAATTGGTCACAAAACTAAGCTGATGAGGACTGATATTCAGCTGCTTGGCCAGGATCTGACGGTCACCGCCTGCCTGGTTCAGCATGTAAATAAAGTCACTATTCTCAAATATATTTTCGATCTCGCGTGAAGCCAGAAGATCCTTCACGTTCTGGGTAATACCTGTCGGAATGCCGCCCCATTTACGAAATCTCTTCCAGATCTCCACGCTGTAAGCTGCCGTCTGCTCATCCTTGAGGAGCAGGTGGAATTCGTCAATATAGTAGCGGGTGGCCTTATGCTCAGCTCTGTTTACCGTCACACGGTTCCACACCTGATCCTGCACAACCAGCATGCCAATCTTTTTCAGCTGCTTACCAAGCTCTTTGATATCAAAGCAGATAAGACGGTTATTGATATCCACGTTGGTGCGGTGATTGAAGACGTTGAGGGATCCCTTAACGTAAATCTCCAGAGCCGTTGCGATGCGCTTGGCTTCCGCTTCCTCCTGGGACAAAATGCATTCATACAGATCCTGCATGATGGGCATATTTTCCGGATCCGGGTGCTCCAGATATTCCTGATAAACCATTCGGACACAACGGTCAATGATGGTTTTCTCTACCGGCTCCAGACCTGTCTTGCTGCCTACGATCAACTCACATAGGGACAGGATAAAGTCAGCCTTTAAGGAAATGGGTGATTCATCCTCAGAATAATTCAGGTTTATATCCATGGGATTGATATACTGCTCACTGTTGGGACTGATATGAATAACCTGGCCTTCCAGCAGCTCCACCAAGGGTGAATACTCTCCTTCCGGATCGCATATGATAATGTCATCCCTGGTAATAAGAAAGGCATTGGTCATCTCACGTTTTGCCGAGAAGGATTTACCGGAACCCGGTGTTCCCAGGATCAGGCCGTTTGGATTCTTTAAAAGCTTACGGTCTGCCATGATCATGTTATTGCTGATAGCATTGATGCCGTAATAAAGTGCTTCCCCATTCTGGAATAATTCTTCCGTAGTAAATGGCACGAAAATGGCCGTTGCAGAAGTGGTAAGTCCTCTCTTAATGGGAATCTGATTATTACCAATGGGAAGGCTGCTCATAAGTCCCTGCTCCTGCTGATGATCCAGTCTTCTCAGAGCACAGTTATATTTCTGGGCGATGGCGGAAGTCTGAAAGACCACATTTTCCAGCTTCTGTCTGGACTTTGCCGTGTTCATGATAAGGATCGTCACAAGAAACATTCGCTCATTCCTGGACTGAAGATCTTCCAAGAGCTTTTTTGCCTCGCTGCCGTAAGTCACCAGATCCGATGGCAGCACATCCATGTCATAACCGGCACGGACGGCTCTTTTCTGTTCATCAATCTTATTTTTATCCAGCTCCGAGATCTTGGATTTGATCTGCTGGATAGCCTTGGCCTGATCTACAGGCGTTACATGGAGATTCACCGCAATGGAATCATCCATATCCAGGAATTCTGCCAGCATCTTATCGGATAATTCCGGTGCCAGAATATTTAAGTAGGACACCGCCCCGTAGGTATCGCCCATTTTAAAGTACCGACTGTTTCTGAAATCCAAACTCGTTGGTGCAATAAAATCCTTGCTGCTAAGACCTGTCCGATAGATCAGATCATAATTGAAAATGAAAGGCTCCTGGCTGTATGGCTGCATCATGCCTGCCATAACCTTCAGCCTTTCATACCCAGTCAAACTCTCAGCCTTCACGCCCAGGGCTTTCAGGTTATTAATAATATCCGTCTCGATCCTTTCAAGCTTGGGCTTTGCTTCCTTCACGTTCTTAGCTGCGATTCCAAAAGTCACATATTTCTTTCGGAGCAAACCATTATTGCCTCTTGAAAGCTGGGTTTTCAGCACTCCGTCATATTCCCGGCGGATGGGATTGAACTGATCATCCTGAGTCGGAATATCGATGGTGCCTTCCATTTCCTTCATATTTGCATACTGGCTCATGGCCGAGATCTGCAGCGAAATGCTGGAATCAAAGTAATTATAGAAATCACACCAGTACTCAAACACCGCTGTCTTGTCCTCGTTCTGGGCCAGCTGGTAATTGATATCCCCGAAGCAGATGCATTTGGTGAAATATTCCCTGTCCACCCGGCAGATCCCATCGGCATACATGGCTCTGTAAGCGATGCTGTCCTGAACGGAATAAGGTCCTTTCTTTGAGTTCTTCGCCCTTTTCTTCTGCTTCACCAGCTGCTTTTTCTGACCTGCCGAAAGAATGGAGCTGACCTCATGGCCGGAGCTGACCTTGGTTTTAGCATGCATTGTATTATTAGATTTTTTCTTCCTATTTTCCGGACTTTTTGCCGGATTTTTTACTTTTTCCGCCTTTTTGCGACTTTTTCTTTTTGACATTAGTGCCACTTCCAGTTACCTCCCTGTCACTGATCTCTTCCTGAATCTTTTCATAAAAGTTACTTGTCTTATAAATGCGGATGCCCGAACGCTGCACCTTGGCGCGCCAGATATTGTAGAGAATCCTCTCCAAAGGCATCCCGTCCTTTTCGTACATGGCGAAAAAGAAAAATGGCAGCATCAGGATTACCATCAGGCAGGCTGCTACTGTGGTTCCCACCAGATTTTTCGTAAGAAAATATGCTGGAATACCGATCAGTGCCGCCAGCCCGAAGCAGATCAGCTGCCTCCTGGTCAGATTAAACATGACCTTATTTTTTACCTTTGTCAGGTCCTTGGGAACCTGTACATAAGCCATAACGCCTCACTCCCTTCTACCTTGCATTAAAGATGGATTTGCTGATGCCGCTGGTCTTAAACAGAGCAAAGCACAGGATCACCGTATAGGCCGCCACGGAAAATAGTGCCGAATGCACATTTGACGCAATAGTCATCTGGTTGATGAGCACGCAGTAAATGCCCACGATCACCATAATGAAAAAGCCCTGGAATCCAAGTGCCAGCAATCCTCTGGCGTAGTTATTTCCAATCTGTCCCCATTCCCGGTTTGTCATTGTGGCAAAAGGAACCGGAGCGATGGAAGTGTATAAATAGATCTCAATCATTCTGACATAAAGAATGACCGTAATAAGTATCGAAATAATCTTCATACAAAGCGAAACCAGCAATGTTTCCATTGCCAGCTGCAAAAGTTCCCCGATGGTCATGGTTTCCATTTCCGTTTCCATGGCTGAAATGGTGGAAGTAATGTCAATGGATGCGTTGGATCCGATGACCCCCGATGCCGAATTGACCAGAGACTGCCCCACATCAAAGATTGCCATGACAATGGTAAATGTATTTGTTACCAGATAGATGGCGATGAAAGCCTTGAAAAACCATTTAAAAAACATCCAGGTGTCCACATCGTGCAGATTGTTGCGATCTATAATCATGGAGATCAGCTCATAACACAGCACGAAGGTGATAATGATCCCCGCAATGGGAATGATCACGGAATTGGACAGGCTCTGAATCATGGAGAAGATTCCGGAATTCCATCCCTGCGGGGTTTTTCCGACCTCCGCAGCAATGGTTCCGGTTTTCTCATTTACATCGGTGAACATGGTAGTCAGATTGCTCGATACGAATCCCGAGAGGACTTCACGAATCCAATCCTCTATAGAACCGAATAAATCAAACAACTGCTACGACCTCCTTTTTTGTTCTGATCGGGTGCCTTAAAAAAGCCCGGAAAGCAGCGGTACAAGGGTTGTACCGATGAGGGCGACCCCGCCACCCGCCATAAGCTGCTTCATTCCCTGGCTCTTGGCACCTGGGTTGTCATTGCCATATCCTTCCATC
>CAVFMZ010000118.1:0-8182 GCA_963623675.1 Firmicutes bacterium CAG:176
CCGACCGGAGACCAGCCCCAGGCAATCAAAGAGCTGGTAGAAGGTTTTAAAGAGGGTAACCAGTTCGAGACGCTGCTGGGTGTTACCGGATCCGGCAAGACCTTCACCATGGCAAATGTGATTCAGCAGCTCAACAAGCCGACGCTGATCATTGCCCATAATAAGACACTGGCCGCACAGCTTTACGGGGAGATGAAGGAATTTTTCCCGGAGAATGCGGTGGAATATTTTGTATCATACTATGATTACTACCAGCCGGAGGCGTATGTGCCCTCCAGCGATACGTATATTGCCAAGGATTCTGCGGTTAATGACGAGATTGACAAGCTGCGCCTGTCGGCCACGGCGGCACTCATTGAGCGGCGGGATGTAATTATTGTCTCCAGTGTGTCCTGTATCTATGGTCTGGGTGAGCCGGAGAATTTTGAGAAAATGATGGTATCTCTGCGGCCGGGTATGGAGAAGGACCGGGATGAGGTCATCCGGCAGCTTATCGACATCCAGTATGACCGGAATGAGATGGACTTTAAGCGAGGCACTTTCCGGGTGCGCGGGGATGTGGTGGAGATTATTCCTGCCAATGAGTCCGATACCGCAGTCCGGGTGGAATTTTTCGGCGATGAGATTGACCGGATTACCCAGATCGACGTGCTCACGGGAGAGATTAAGGGAGAATTGGAGCATGTGGCCATTTTCCCGGCCTCCCATTATGTAGTGCCTGCGGAGCAGATTAAAAAGGCGACTGCAGCCATTGAGCAGGAGCTGGAAGAGCGGGTGCGCTATTTTAAAGGGGAAGACAAGCTTCTGGAAGCGCAGCGCATTGAGGAGCGGACGAATTTTGACATTGAGATGCTTAAGGAGACGGGATTCTGCTCAGGAATCGAGAACTATTCGAGACATCTGGCAGGCTTACAGCCGGGCCAGCCACCGCACACGCTGATGGATTATTTCCCGGATGATTCCCTGATTATCATTGACGAGTCTCACAAGACCGTGCCGCAGATCCGCGGTATGTTTTTTGGAGATCAGAGCAGAAAGACCACGCTGGTGGATTACGGGTTCCGTCTTCCGTCGGCGAAAGACAACCGGCCGCTGAATTTTGAGGAGTTTGAGAGCAAGATCAATCAGCTTCTGTTCGTATCGGCGACGCCGGGAGAATATGAGGAAGAGCATGAGCTGTTAAGAGCAGAGCAGATTATTCGTCCTACCGGTCTTCTGGATCCGGAGGTGGCAGTCCGTCCGGTGGAAGGACAGATCGATGATCTGATCGGTGAGATTAATAAAGAAGTGGCAGCCCACCATAAGGTTCTGATTACCACGCTGACCAAGCGCATGGCGGAAGACCTGACCAACTATATGAAGGAACTGGGCATCCGGGTCCGTTACCTGCATTCCGATGTGGATACGCTGGAGCGGACGGAGATTATCCGGGATATGCGTCTGGATGTATTCGACGTGCTGGTGGGTATCAACCTGCTGCGGGAGGGCCTGGACATTCCGGAGATTACGCTGGTGGCCATTCTGGATGCGGATAAGGAAGGGTTCTTAAGATCGGAGACGTCCCTCATTCAGACCATTGGCCGTGCCGCGAGAAACAGCGAAGGCCATGTTATCATGTATGCGGACAATATGACGGATTCCATGCGTCTGGCCATTGAGGAGACCGAGCGAAGACGCGAGATCCAGAAGGCATACAACGAGGAACACGGCATTACCCCGCAGACCATTAAGAAAGCGGTGCGGGATCTTATCAGTATTTCCAAAGAAGTGGCACAGAAGGATCTGCAGTTCGAGAAGGATCCGGAGTCCATGAGTGCAAAGGAACTGGAAAAACTCATCGGAGAGGTGCAGAAGAAGATGAAGAAGGCGGCAGCGGAGCTGGATTTCGAGACGGCGGCCATGCTGCGTGATCAGATGATCGGACTGAAGAAGCAGTTACAGGAGATTTCATAGAAGATGGCAGAAGAGAGAAGAAAATTTATCAAGATCAGAGGTGCCAACGAGCACAATCTGAAAAATATCAGTCTGGAGATTCCGAGAAATGAGCTGGTAGTGCTCACCGGACTTTCCGGATCGGGAAAAAGTTCCCTAGCATTTGACACGATCTATGCAGAGGGACAGAGACGTTATATGGAGTCTTTGTCTTCTTATGCGAGACAGTTTTTAGGACAGATGGAAAAGCCGGATGTGGAGAGCATCGAAGGATTATCCCCGGCGATTTCTATCGATCAGAAATCCACCAACCGAAATCCCAGATCTACTGTAGGTACGGTGACGGAGATTTATGATTATTTCCGTCTGCTCTATGCGAGAATCGGAATTCCCCACTGCCCCAAATGTGGAAGGGAGATTAAGAAGCAGAGTGTGGATCAGATGGTGGATCAGATTATGGAGTTGCCGGAACGGACAAAGATCCAGCTGCTGGCACCGGTAGTCAAAGGCCGGAAGGGCGAGCATGTGAAGGTGCTGGAGAAAGCCAGAAAGAGCGGTTTTGTCCGGGTGAAGATCGACGGACATCTTTATGATTTGTCCGAGGAGATCAAGCTGGAAAAGAATAATAAGCATATGATCGAGATTGTGGTGGACCGTCTGGTGGTGAAGCCGGGCATCGAAAAGCGTCTGGCAGACTCCATTGAAACGGTACTTGGATTATCCGATGGTCTTCTGGTCGTGGAAGTCATCGACGGAGACTTTCTGACCTTCAGTTCCAGTTATGCCTGCCCGGAGTGCGGCATTAGCATTGAGGAAGTGGAACCCAGAAGCTTTTCCTTCAACAATCCCTTCGGAGCCTGCCCGGAGTGTTCCGGATTGGGCTATAAGATGGAGTTTGACGAGGATCTGATGATCCCGGATAAATCCCTATCCATTGCTGAGGGTGCCATTCAGGTACTGGGATGGCAGTCCTGTACGGATCCGTCCAGCTTTACCTATGCCATTTTGCGGGCACTTTCCGAGGCTTACAGCTTTGACTTGACCACACCTTATCAGGATCTGCCGGAAAATGTCCGTCATATGCTCATTCACGGTACGGACGGTATGGAAGTGCTGGTGCATTACAAAGGACAGAGGGGCGAAGGCATCTATCCGGTAGCTTTCGAGGGTCTCATTAAGAACAGCGAGCGCCGTTACCGGGAGACAGGATCGGATACCATGAAGCAGGAATACGAATCCTTCATGCGGATTACGCCCTGCCGTGCCTGTCATGGACAGCGTCTGAAAGCTACCTCCCTGGCCGTGACGGTCTGCGGAAAAAATATTCATGAGATGACCAATCAGTCTGTCCGGGATCTTCATGCATTTCTGGAGCAGATGACGCTGACGAAACATCAGCTTCTTATTGGTGATCAGATTTTAAAAGAGATTAAAGCGAGAATCCGCTTCCTTATGGATGTGGGGCTTGATTATCTGTCCCTGACCCGCGCCACCGGAACCCTGTCCGGCGGCGAAGCCCAGCGTATCCGTCTGGCAACCCAGATCGGTTCCGGACTGGTGGGTGTGGCCTACATTCTGGACGAGCCAAGTATCGGTCTTCACCAGAGGGACAATGATAAATTGCTGGCGACATTATGTAAACTTCGCGATCTGGGCAATTCCGTCATTGTGGTAGAGCACGACGAGGATACCATGCTGGCGGCGGATTACATTGTGGATATCGGACCGGGTGCCGGAGAGCACGGTGGACAGGTGGTTGCCACCGGTACGGCAAAAGAATTGATGGCGAATCCCAATTCCATTACAGGTGCTTATTTAAGCGGCCGCATGAAGATTCCGGTACCGGAGACGAGGCGGATGCCCACCGGATGGATGACGGTAAAAGGTGCTCAGGAAAACAACCTGAAAAATATTGATGTGAAGTTCCCGCTGGGAGTGCTTACCTGTGTGACAGGTGTATCGGGATCGGGAAAAAGTTCCCTGGTCAATGAGATTCTCTACAAGAGTCTGGCAAAACAGCTGAACCGGGCGAGAACCATTCCGGGAAAACATAAATGCATCGAAGGAATGGAGCAGCTGGACAAGGTGATCTGTATCGACCAGTCTCCGATCGGAAGAACGCCCCGTTCCAATCCGGCAACTTATACGGGCGTATTTGATATGATCCGTGATCTCTTCGCGGTAACTTCTGACGCGAAAGCGAAAGGTTATAAAAAGGGCCGCTTCAGCTTTAACGTAAAGGGCGGACGATGCGAGGCCTGCTCCGGTGATGGTATCCTGAAGATTGAGATGCATTTCCTGCCGGATGTGTATGTGCCCTGTGAGGTCTGCCAGGGAAAACGGTATAATCGGGAAACACTGGAAGTAAAATATAAAGGAAAGAGCATTTACGACGTGCTGGAGATGACCGTGGAGGAGGCGCTGACCTTCTTTGAGAACGTGCCTTTTGTCCGCCGGAAGATCCAGGCCCTCTATGATGTGGGACTTTCCTATATTAAACTGGGACAGCCGTCCACGACACTGTCAGGCGGTGAGGCACAGCGAATCAAGCTTGCCACGGAACTGTCCCGCAGAAGTACGGGAAAGACGGTCTATATTCTGGATGAGCCGACCACGGGACTTCATTTTGCGGATGTGCATAAGCTGACAGAGATTCTGCAGCGTCTGGCAGAAGGCGGCAATACGGTTATCGTTATTGAGCATAACCTGGATGTGATCAAGACCGCGGATTATATCATTGATATGGGACCGGAAGGCGGAGATGGCGGCGGAACGGTAGTCGCTGCAGGTACGCCGGAGGAGATTGCGGAAGTGCCCGAGTCCTACACGGGATATTATGTGAAAAAATACCTGTAACAGTTCAGAGCCATGCATATGCAAAAGTAAAGCTACGTAGCAGCGATTTTGCGAATGTGGCACTGAAATAAATATGAAGACGGCTTTTCAAAGCCTGGAAAATATAGTATGATAATAATTCAGGGTTTTGTAAATGTAATTCTGATAGCAGGAGGAAGAACATGCTGGAACAATTGCGAAAATTAGTGGGGGAAGACCACGTATGGACCAATGAACCCATGAAATATCATACGACATTCCGGGCAGGAGGCTGTGCCGACTATCTGGCAGAGCCGGAATCTGTGGACGCGGTCCGGGAGATTGTCCGTCTGTGCCGCCAGGAACATATGCCTTATTATGTGGTTGGAAACGGAAGCAACCTTCTGGTGAGCGATGAAGGATATCACGGAGTGATCATCCATTTATATAAAAATATGTCCGCTTTTGAGATAAGCGGCAGCCGCATAAAAGTACAGGCGGGAGCGCTGCTGGTGCGGGTGGCAAAGACCGCTGCAAAGGAAGGTCTTGCAGGACTGGAGTTCGCATCGGGCATTCCGGGAACCATCGGCGGGGCCATGGTCATGAATGCGGGAGCTTACGGCGGAGAGATGAAGGACGTGGTGACGAAGGTCCGTGTGCTTCTGCCGGATGGAACGATCAGGGACTATACAGGAGAAGAGATGGACTTTGGCTATCGGAGAAGCCGGGTCATTGAAGAACAGGGTATCGTTCTGGAAGCGGAGATGGAGTTAAAAGCGGATGATCCGGAAGCCATCGCTGCCAGAATGGAAGAACTGAAAAATAAAAGAGTGTCAAAACAGCCGCTGGAATATGCCAGCGCGGGAAGCACGTTCAAGCGTCCGGAAGGCTATTTTGCAGGAAAGCTCATTGAAGATGCGGGGTTGCGCGGATTTCAGGTGGGAGATGCACAGGTGTCCGAGAAACACTGTGGATTTGTGATCAACCGTGGAAATGCCACGGCAGCTGAGATTATGGAACTGATTCAGGAAGTACAGAAGCGGGTATACGAACAGTCCGGGATCCGTCTGGAGCCGGAAGTAAAGCTTCTTGGGTTTTAAAGTAGAGAGGGAGATACAATATGAGACTGGTGATCGTGACCGGAATGTCCGGCGCGGGCAGAACGACAGCCCTGAAAATGCTGGAGGATGCAGGCTATTTCTGTGTGGATAATCTGCCGGTTCCATTTATTGACAAATTTGCAGAGCTGACGGCATCCGGCAACAGTGAGATTACAAAAGTAGCCATCGGAATCGATATCCGAAGCGGTAAATCACTGGGACAGCTGGAGCAGGTTCTGGAACATATGGCCATGGAAGGAATTACCCATGAGATTCTGTTCCTGGATGCGTCCGATGAGGTGTTGGTAAAGCGTTATAAGGAAACACGAAGAATGCATCCGCTGGCAGAGTCAGGAAGAGTGGAACAGGGGATTGTACTGGAGCGGGAACGACTGGCATTCCTGAAAAAGCACGCAGACTATATTATTGATACCAGTCAGCTGCTGACCCGGGAACTGAAGCAGGAACTGGATAAGATCTTTATCCAGAACCGGGAGTTTAAGAACCTGATGATCTCGGTGCTTTCCTTTGGATTCAAGTACGGAATTCCCAGCGATGCGGATCTGGTATTTGATGTGAGATTCCTGCCCAATCCTTATTATTATGAGAACTTAAGAAAACTGACCGGAAACGATCCGGAGATTCAGGATTTTGTCATGGGATATGATATGGCGCATATTTTCCTGGACAAGCTGGAGGATATGCTGATGTTCCTGATCCCCAACTATGTGCTGGAAGGGAAGAACCAACTGGTGGTAGCCATTGGCTGCACTGGCGGAAAGCATCGTTCTGTCACTCTGGCAAATAAGATATATGAACGGCTCCAGAAGCAGGCGGACTACGGCGTGCGTCTGGAACACAGGGATATCGGTAAAGACGCTGCCAGAGGAAAGTGAGGTTGAAATGTCTTTTTCCGGGGAAATTAAGGAAGAACTTTCGACACTGGTTTCGGCCGCTCATCATTGCCGGCTGGCAGAAACCGCTGCAATTCTGCTGTTTTGCGGTAAAATTATTCTGACGGAGACGGATTCCTGCTGTGTGAAAATACAGACAGAAAATCTTCCGGTGGCAAGAAAGTACTTTACATTATTGAGAAAAACATTTAATATGAGAGCTGAGGTTTCTGTCCGAAAAAGCCGGGAAATACGGTATTATTCCATAGTAATCCGGTATGATAAGGATGCAAAACGACTCCTTCATGGAACACGTTTGATGAACCAGGACGGAAACATTGACGGCGATGTCCGTCAGATACATAACAGTCTTCTGAAACAGAACTGCTGCAGGCGGGCTTTTATACGGGGGGCGTTTCTCGCAGCAGGATCTGTAAGCGATCCGGAGAAATCCTACCATTTTGAGATTGTCTGTAACGGGCAGGAAAAGGCAGAGGAGCTTCAGAAACTTATGACTGCGTATGAGATTGATGCAAAGATTGTTATGCGGAAAAATCATTATGTGGTCTATGTGAAAGAAGGATCTCAGATTGTGGAACTGCTCGGACTGACTGGAGCACATGTATCGCTGATGCAGCTGGAAAATGTACGAATTGTAAAAGAAATGCGGAATTCCGTGAATCGAAAGGTGAATTGCGAGACTGCAAATCTGAACAAGACGGTTTCCGCGGCTGTCCGTCAGGTGGAAGATATTCGTTTCATCCAACGGACGACTGGACTGCAGGACCTGAATGAGAGTCTGGGGGAGATGGCCAGACTCAGACTGGAACATCCGGATGCCAGTTTAAAAGAACTGGGCAATATGCTGGTTCCGCCAGTGGGAAAATCCGGAGTCAATCATCGCCTTCGCAAGCTGAGTTTAATTGCTGAAAAATTGCGCGAGGGCAAAGAGGAGTATAAGGAGGAGCAATTATGATTAGAAAGCCAATTACTGTTCAGCTGGCAAGTGGACTGGAGGCCAGACCGGTAGCAGTACTGGTGCAGGTAGCAAGTCAGTATGAGAGCAAAATTTACGTGGAGACCGATAATAAAAAAGTAAATGCAAAGAGTATTATGGGAATGATGACTCTCGGTCTGAGCACAGGAGAATCTGTGGTGGTAAGTGCAGAAGGAACCGATGAGGAAGCTGCCATTGAAAATATTGAAAAGTATCTGAGCAGTCACAACTAAGCACGGATCACATAGAGAAGAAGGGGCTGTTTGCAGAACCACGGTTCGCAGCAGCCCCTTTATCAGTATTTGGTAACTATTCAGCGCCATGCAAAGCTGCGTTCTGCGAATGCTTGCGTTCAGGCAGATAAGCAGTTTTATATGGCGAAGTAACCACATGAGCAAAAGTAAAGCCTCGCAGAGGCGATTTTGCGAATGGGGTTCTGAATAGTT
>CAVFMZ010000119.1:0-7971 GCA_963623675.1 Firmicutes bacterium CAG:176
AAGCCTACGAAGTTCTGCAAAAACTCAGTGCCGACGAGCGGAAACGCCTGGAATACGAGGCACGTCAAAAAGCCATCCTTGACTATAACTCACAGATGAGCAGCTCCAGGGAAGAAGGAATTCAGATTGGAGAAGCTCGCGGAGAAAAGCGTGGAATCCAAGTTGGAGAAGCCCGTGGAGAAAATCGAGCCTTTCACTTGAATGAATTACTCTTGAATGATAATCGCATAGATGATTTAAAAAGAGCTGTTTCCGATGCGGAATATAGAGAAATATTGTATAAAGAGTACGGCTTATAATTGAAAACCGCATAAGGAATACTGTCTATGTTTGAAATAGGGGCTCAGCAGCAAAGCGTCAGCAGCGTAACATCTGCTGGCGTTTTTTGTCGTATAGGGAACTTCGCTTTCAAGCAACAAATATGTTTCGTGGAGATGGGCGTGGGTCTATATTGGCTTGAGGCCCTGTCGAGTTCCTGCCATTTGAAAAATCAAAGGAACTTTTTCTACCTCAAAGCCTGCTCAGACCCATACAGGTTAAAAATCCGGCAAATTTTGTTTTTGAGTGGGAACTTTTGTACTGAAAATTCTGTGGAGTCCCACGCCAGGATTCCCAGCCACACACAAGCCAAAAAAACAGCCCGGACTTACGTCCGGGCTGCGGGTATTTCGTTCTATATTATGCCTGTACAGTTGGTTTTTCTTCTTCCTCTACGGAATCACCTGCGTACAGGTCTGCCAGCTGGTCTTCCAGCTCTTTTTGCTCTTTCTTCAGATTATGGCGTCTTACGAGATAAACTACAACAAGCACCACCAACACAAGTAATGCAAGAAGATCCCACCAGCAAAACCATAATTTTGTATGTTCTAATACATATGCCATATGTGTACCTCCTTCCTATACTCCTGCTGTTCCCTCTTCAGAATTCTGAGCAGGTTCACGGATTTCCTGGATTTTCTTCTCCAGTTCTTCCTCAAAATCTTTTTTCCGCTTCTTCTGGTTGTGATGATGCCAAAGCACCACCACAGCCAAAATCACGAGTGCGATTAACGCCGGTATATCCCAGGAATGAATTCCTAATGCATGAACTATTTCATAATAACGCATCCCGCTACCTCCTTCTCTTCCGTCGACAGTTACTGCTGCTCGCTGGTGACGGGTAAGCCCCGACGTGCCAGTTCGCAATCAAGTTCTTCTCTTACTTCCTGTAATTTCTTCTGCCGTTTCTTCATGCTTCTTGTTTCAAAGATACCAATGATCAATGCAAGAAGCATAATCAGGAAATGAAGGATACAGCATTTATGATCGTCCAGTTTCTGATCGGCTAACGGCACCTGATCGTCGTCAGAATCCAGAATCTCCTGAATATCTGCCACACGGTCTCTTATGGTATCAACTACCGGAGTTACTACATTATCAATGAACTCAGTTACCGGGTTCACTGCAGCCGGAGTTGTATTTGCAACTGCCGGAGTATTTGCTGCCGGGGTTGTCTGCGGTGTCGTATTGCCAGACGGTGTCTGACCGCCTCCATTATCAGATGGATTGTTGTCCGGGTTACTCGGATTATCATCATCCGTTCTTCCCGGAGTCGGTGTGGTTGCTGCCGTAAATACTGCACGGAATGTCATTGCTTCGGTAATCTCATATTCCGGAGTCGGTACGCCAGGCGTCCAGCTTAAGCTTGCCTGATCATATCCTGCATTCGCGCGGGCTGTTGCAATACGGAACGGTGACATATGACCTACGCCATTTGCTGCCGGATTTCCATTTGCATCGTAAAGCGTTACTACGGTATGGTCGAAGTTGACGATACCGTTTTCTGCCTCAAATCTGACTATTACCTGATAGTCATCCGGGATTCCGTCCGGTTTGTCCGGGTTGGTCGGATCTGTTCCAATGGTATCTTTGTAATACAGAATAGTTACTGTAATATCCTGATCCACTACCTGAACAGTCTGTCCAATCGGCTGTGCAACGTATCCTTCTACTGCCTCAGCTTCGATAAGTCTGGAGGTATTAGCTTTAACATTTTCTATCGTGTAGTCTGCAGGTAACGTTACATCACCTTCATTGCCCGGTGCGAATCGATGTACTACATGAATAGCAAATGTATCTGCAGGTATAATCGTCAACTGTCCATCATTTACAGTTACTTTGATGTTGCTATAATTTATTGAAGTTACTGTGAAATCATCTTTTGTCAGTCCCATGGGATATTTTCCCACATTTATTCCCGTTGCTTTTGCTTCACTTCCTTCGTTCAGCACTACATTAATTGTATCATCTGCCTTTTGTACAACATCATATCCCTCTACATTCTGAGCTGTTCCATTGTAGGTTTTTGTATCTTTATGACCATTAATGATAACTTCTGTCTCTGCTGTGATCGGTGTGATATCAAGATATCCATCTACCACAATTACTTCTATCTCACTGTAGTTTTCTGAAGTCACTACAAAGTCGGCTTCACTCAGACCCATTGTATAATGGCCTGCATCTTTTCCGGATGCTTTTGCTTCTGCTCCGGTTGCCAGTTCTACATTTACATTAGCCGGAGCATCACTTGTATATCCATCAATGTACTGCTCACTTCCATTGTAAACTTTGCTGCCATGGTTTCCGGTAATGGTTACTGTCAGTTTGTCCGTGATCGGCGTGATATCAAGATATCCATCCTGGTCCACTACAACCGTAATCTTACTGTAGTTTGCTGAAGTTGCCGTGAAATCATCTGCGCTCAGACCCATCAGATAGTGTCCTACTACTGTTCCGGACGCTTTCGCTTCTTTATTCTCTTTCAGAGTTACACGTACATCAGATGGAGCATCACTTGTAAATCCTTCAACTGACTGCTCGTTTCCATTATAAACTTTGCTGCCATTGTTTCCAGTTACATGTACAACAATCTCATCTGCCGGTATGATTTTTAACTTTCCATCATGGACAGTTACTTTGATATTGCTGTAGTTTTCTGAGCTTACCGTGAAGTCAGTCTCACTCAGGCCCATCCAATACTCTCCCACATCGGTTCCGCTTGCCTTCGCTTCACTTCCTTCATTCAGCACTACGCTGATTGTAGCATCCGCTTTTACTACATCATATCCTTCTACGCTCTGCTCTGTTCCGTTATAAGTCTTTGTATCTTTATGTCCATTAATGACTACTTCTGTCTCTGCTTCAACCGGGGTAATGTCTAAATAACCATCAACCACGATTACCTCTATATTACTATAGTTCGCTGAGCTTACTACAAAGTCATCTTCTGTCAGGTCCATCGTATAATGGCCTGCATTTGTTCCAGCTGTTCTTGCTGTCTTTCCGTCCTTCAGTGCTACTGTTACATTAGCCGGGGCATCACTTATGTATCCAACAACCGCCTGTTCTGCACCCGTGTATTCCTTCTGATCAGTGTTTCCAGTAATGGTTACTGTCAGTTTCTCTGTAATCGGCGTGATATCAAGATATCCGTCTATTACAGTTACCTTAAGGTTGGTGTAGTTTTTGGATGTTGCCGTAAAATCATTTGCACTCAGATTCATGGAATAATGGCCTACTACAGTTCCGCTTGCTTCAGCCTTACTTCCAGTCTTCAATGTTACCTCTACACTGTCATCCGGTTTGGTTACATCATATCCGCTAACACTCTGGACATTTCCATTATATACCTTCTCATCATGATGGCCTGTAATGGTAACTTCTGTCTCTGCTGTAATCGGTGTGATATCAAGATATCCATCTACCACAATTACTTCTATATTGCTATAGTTTTCTGAAGTCACCACAAAGTCAGCTTCACTCAGATCCATTGTATAATGGCCGGCATCTTTTCCGGATGCTTTTGCTTCTGCTCCGGTTGCCAGTTCTACATTTACATTAGCCGGAGCATCACTTGTATATCCATCAATGTACTGCTCACTTCCATTGTAAACTTTGCTGCCATGGTTTCCGGTAATGGTTACTGTCAGTTTGTCCGTGATCGGCGTGATATCAAGATATCCATCCTGGTCCACTACAACCGTAATCTTACTGTAGTTTGCTGAAGTTGCCGTGAAATCATCTGCGCTCAGACCCATCAGATAGTGTCCTACTACTGTTCCGGACGCTTTCGCTTCTTTATTCTCTTTCAGAGTTACACGTACATCAGATGGAGCATCACTTGTAAATCCTTCAACTGACTGCTCGTTTCCATTATAAACTTTGCTGCCATTGTTTCCAGTTACATGTACAACAATCTCATCTGCCGGTATGATTTTTAACTTTCCATCATGGACAGTTACTTTGATATTGCTGTAGTTTTCTGAGCTTACCGTGAAGTCAGTCTCACTCAGGCCCATCCAATACTCTCCCACATCGGTTCCGCTTGCCTTCGCTTCACTTCCTTCATTCAGCACTACGCTGATTGTAGCATCCGCTTTTACTACATCATATCCTTCTACGCTCTGCTCTGTTCCGTTATAAGTCTTTGTATCTTTATGTCCATTAATGACTACTTCTGTCTCTGCTTCAACCGGGGTAATGTCTAAATAACCATCAACCACGATTACCTCTATATTACTATAGTTCGCTGAGCTTACTACAAAGTCATCTTCTGTCAGGTCCATCGTATAATGGCCTGCATTTGTTCCAGCTGTTCTTGCTGTCTTTCCGTCCTTCAGTGCTACTGTTACATTAGCCGGGGCATCACTTATGTATCCAACAACCGCCTGTTCTGCACCCGTGTATTCCTTCTGATCAGTGTTTCCAGTAATGGTTACTGTCAGTTTCTCTGTAATCGGCGTGATATCAAGATATCCGTCTATTACATTTGTTATTATATATTTATCTGTTGTATCTATAATTCCAACAAGTCCATCCTGGAATTCTGCCGGATAGTTACCAACTTCAATGCCCTGTGCACCCACACTAATATTTTCAAATACCGCACCTTCATCTGAGCATGTATATCCGTCGACAAACTGTGTCTCACCATTATATATTTTTGTATCACTATTTGCCGTCAATGTCACATTCTTATAATAATAGAAATTAATTACATTCTGTGCAGCATCTGTTCCCAGTGAAATGGTCTGTGTCTCACCGTTTACTACTGTATAACCCTCAATTGTTATTGGACCTTCTGTAACGGAATCTCCCACTTTCTTTCCCGGTACAGTCGCTGAATCCGCTACGCTCTGTTCAGTACCATTCCAATAGTAATTAACAGTATATTCTATCGTATTCGGCTCCCACTGCGCTGTCAGTGTCACATCATGATTTGGCATCGTAAATGGTGCACTGTCCTTATTCAGAAGGTCAGCATCCTCTGCTGTTTCAGAAGACTTCCAACCCAGGAATATATATCCATCTTTTGTTGGTTCATCATCAACTACGTATACAGAATCTCCTTCATTTTTAAAGTAAGAAGAACTGGTAGCACTATCTGTCCAATTACCGCCATTCAAGTTATATCTTACATAATGTCCTGCAGTATACTTTGCATAGAAAGTCACATTGTCAGTCACTGTGTATGGGAAAGTTACTTCTGTACCTGTCAGGTTTTCATTGGTATACCAGCCGGAAAAAGTATAGGTAACCCCATTTACGACTTTTGTTAATGGATAATTCAAATTAACATCTGCCGGCTCTGTAGTTTCTCCATCTTTTACAATGTCTGAGCCTTTCTGATTGTATCCACTGTCATTGACATCCTGTACAAGATAAAGTACTGTATGAATTCCTTTCACATTTACCTGTACTCTACAGTCCACATGCTTGTCCGGGCTAGTTCCATTGTTCCGGGAAATCTTATGTGGGATCATAACAATAGAAATGACATCATCTTCAGTTAATGTATAGGAAGTAGTCTTTTGCACCTCATCTTTATAATTATCAAAGATTGTCTGCCATGCAGAACTTGTTCTTGGCACAATGCCATTCTCATATCCGGTCGGCCATGAAATCACACGACCAGTCACATTCGATGTAATATTTTTATTATTTGTCCAGGTTGCATTGTTCGTATTAACTTTTCCAGTACCTACACTTGCTCCCCACTGACTGGACTCATTGCTGTCCGGATCCTTGGTAGGTGATACCAGAAAATAAAATAATGCATCATCTGTAGACTCTGTCGCTGCAGTAACTGTAATCTGTTTTCGTGCACTGATTGTCTGACCATTGGCTCCCTGCGCACGCACTGTTACTGTGGCAATTCCTGCTGTAACACCTGTTACCTTACCATTACTGTCTACTGTCAGGATACCCGGATTAGAAGATTCCCAGGTCAGCGTCGCACTTGCACCTGTCGGCTCAAATACCGGAGTTAACTGAATTGTATCATACGCAGTTACGGTATCTGCACCAATCAATGACACACTTGCTGCCAGAGTCTTCGCTGTTACCGTTATAGTTATTGTCTCTGTCTGCTGATGTTTTGCATTCTTTCCATTTGTGCAATATGTATGTGTAATAGTAACTGTACCTGCTGATATACCTCTTACTACTCCATCGGTTACAGTTGCAACTGCACTATTGAAAGATGACCATCCTTCACTATGATAATACGGTCCCCAGTATCTATTATAATAGTATCCACCACAGGAATGTCTACTTCCAGTCAGAGTAAGATATTCTCCCTCTTTTACTGTATTTCCGCCACTCAAGGCCATTGTGCTGATATTATCACTGTCATCATTGGACTGCAGCACCACACCATAAGGTGAGAAGCTATCTGCAGTAAAACCCACGCTGTCACCGTCTTTTGAACTGCCGACATTATCAACGGAACCATTATCATTTACGTGGTATACACTTGCTGAATCTGCCTCATTAATCTCATCTGCTGAAAAAGAAACTTTAACATTTCCATCCGGCTGGATTTCTTTTTCTTCATATTTAAAGGTGATATCCAGTCCAAGCACATCTGAGGTCTCACATCCTGCTGCCTCTGCGATGGCTGCCTTGTCATCTTCAGAGAGAGCTTTCAGTTCCACGGTTGTTCCTTCCGGGAAAACTCCTTCCGGTGCAGAGATATTTGCGGTTACACCGGCTTTGCTTCCTTTATAATCGAAAGCCGGATAAGCAACCTCTTCATCTGCTTCTTCCTTCGTCTCCTCTGGTACGATTACAGTTTCTTCCGGTACGGTTACTTCATCTGTATTCTCTGCTTTTTCTTCAGACGGGATTGTAACCTCCTCGGTTTTTTCTTCACTTTCGGAAGTGTCCTCAGCTGCTGCCGGCTCTTCTGCTTTTTCATCCTGCTCTGTCTCATCTGCAGGAGTCTCAGCCGGAATTTCTTCTGCGGTCTCTTCCTTTGGCTCTTCTGCAGATGTCACCTCTTCAGCGGGTGTTTCTTCTGCAGGAGCTTCCGCAACTTCTTCCTTCGGCTCTTCTTCTGCCGGAGCAGTCACCTCTTCTGGAGCCTCCTCTGCCGGAGTTTCCTCAGCCGGTGCTTCTGCCACCTCTTCTACGGATGCGGCCTCGGTATCCTCTACGTCCTGAAGTTCTACTTCTTCCGTTTCTTCCGAGTCGTCCGCAGCTGCTTCGCTCTGCGTCTCATCTGCACTCAGTGTAGTGCCGATCTGATAAAGTGCATTAGAACTTACCAGCGTCACTGCCAGAATAAGAGCAAGCCAACGTTTTGCTTTCTTCATAAACTTATCCTCCTTCGTTTTTTATCCAAAAGCAGATTAATTTTCTATCACGTCTATACTATATAAGACAGTTATTTTGCAAAAAAAGGGTCACATTTTGCTGAAAATTTTTATTTTTTATGATATACTGCAATTAGCTGAAAAAAATGAGACTGGGTGACTCAATTTCAAATAAAAAATTCTATTTGCAAAGGAGATTTTCAAGTTATGAAGCGGTTCAGTACTTTTAAAATCATTCAGATGGCACTGTTAATAGTACTTACTCTCTTCAGCTTTTACACGCTGATGCAGCCGTCGGTAAAGCAGTTCATCTTTTCCTCATCGGCTGCCACCGCGC
>CAVFMZ010000120.1:0-7842 GCA_963623675.1 Firmicutes bacterium CAG:176
TTGCAACGTTGGTGGAGACCAGCGATGAATGGATCACGGAGCGGACGGGAATTTGAATAGACGAAACCTTTTTTTGGAGTGCTATTTCGGACTATCATCAAATTCAAATTGATTCAGATCTCCACGATAATGAGCAAATGCATAATCAATAACAGTACCATCTGCTGTTGTAGAAACGTTATGAAAATAGAGCATGGGAGTGTTTTTCTTAACATTCAACAAATCTACGTCCTGTGAACTGGCATTCATTGCAGAGACAATGGTCTTTGTCTTTGCAATTTTAGTTTTTGGATTAGTCATAAACAACTCATAGAGCGAATGAGTTGAAAAATCATAACTTAGAATAAAGGAACACAAATCATAAGGAATAAAATTTTGAAATGTGACCATCGGTGTATTATCAGCAAACCGTCGACGGAACATGGAGATTACTTTCTGCTCAGGCGACAAATGCAAAGCTACGGCAATCTCCGGCTCAGGAGTGATGATGCTCATATCAATCAGTTCAGTTCGTGGTTTTTTTCCTAACCTGGAAATCTGCTGATAAAATGGTTCAAAAGAACGGATGGAGCTGGAATTGTGTTCGGGCTTAGTGACGAAAGTACCTTTGCTCGCCTTTCGGGTTAACCATCCTTCCTGCACAAGTTCAGATATGGCCTGGCGGACGGTTGATCTGCTGATGTGATAGAAATCTACCAGCTCATTTTCAGTGGGAATTGCATCCCCCACTGAAAATACATTATTTTTGATATCTTCCAGAATGATACTTTTCAATTGAAAATAGAGTGGTATAGGTGTGCTTCGATCGAGCTCTTTTTTAAATAATTTCATAAACACTCTCCCTTGTCTATTAATGAAATGCTTTGTCCTATCTTGATCAATGTCTCATTGTTCGGACAAAACAAATTATTCCATTTCATGATATTCCATAATTAATAAAAAAGCAATAATTATTTATAGAAAACAAATCAAATTCGGCAAAATGTATATAATGTCAGTAGATAATTGTTGAAAACGGCAAAAAAAAAAAAACTATTGATTTTCTTTGTGCAATATGCAATTATATAAACATACAAACGTACGAACAAACGAACACAACAGGGAGATATTAAAAAGGAAGAAAAATATGAAAGCATTAAGCATTGGTATGATGGTATGTGATACATTGATTTCTCCAGTACCGTCAAATATTTTAAGTCTCGACAGTGTGGCGATTAATCAGCCACAGATGTGCTGTGGAGGCGATGCTCTGAATGTGGCCATGGGATTGGCTAAGCTTGGGTATCCTGTTTCTATTATTGGAAGAATCGGACATGATTCCAATGGCAAATTCATTTTAGATGAGTGTGAGAAATGTGGCGTAGATACTTCTGATGTTTTTTTTGATCAGGAATGTGGAACCGCAGCTTCATATGCTTTGATCGATACAGAGGGAGAACGTCACTTCCTGACAGAAAAGTCTTCTTTTTATCGTACAGATGGGAAGGATGTTCCGGATCATGCAATAGCAGATGCAGATATCATTTACATAGGTTCTGCAATGGCATTGAGAAAGATGGATGAAGGTGGAATTGCAGATATATTTTCCAGAGCTCACAGGTTTGGAAAAATAACGGTTATGGATGCCGCAGTCAACATTGAAGATGCGGACAAAGACTGGATGACATTGCTGGATGCCGCATTTCAGGAGACGGATGTGTTTTTTCCAAGTATGAATGAGGCAACTGTTCTGACCGGAGAGTCAGAGCCGGAGAAGATAGCAGAACATTTTAAAAAGTATTCCATGAAATTGTTTGGGATCAAGCTTGGAAGTAAGGGATGTTTTGCTACTGATTTTGAAAAGAGTCTGTATATCAAGTGTCCGACCGGCATGCCGGTGGTAGATACGACCGGGGCAGGAGATTCCTTTATGGCAGGACTTTCCTGTGCACTGATGAATGGATGGGACAGATTCGAGGCTGTTCGGTTTGCATCCTGCGTGGCAACGAAAAATGTAGGAGCAGTTGGAGGAACAGCAGGCATCCCGAATTATGAGGATGCAGTTAAATTTTATGAAGAGTGGAAAGAAAGACTCTGAACCAGATAAGGCATCAACAGTTCGGAAAATTGTCCGGGCTGTCTGCATAAAGCAAGGTGTAGAAAAAAATTGTATGTAAAAGGAGAGGAAAAAATGAGATTTGCACCGATGAAAGAAATTTTGGAATTAGCTGAGGAGCGTAAAATCGCTTATGGAGCATTCGTAACAGTGTCTTACGAAACTGCACTGGCTGCTATTGAGGCAGGAAGCGAGCTGGACAGTCCGGTAATCTTTATTACGGGAACTGACTGCTGTGATCTGATGGGTGGATTTGAAGGAACGGTTGAGACCGTTAAGAGAGCGGCTGCTAATGCAACTGTACCGATCGCACTTCATCTGGATCACTGCAGAACGTATGAGGAGTGCGTACAGGCTATTCAGGCAGGTTACTCATCCGTTATGATCGATGGATCTTCTCTTCCATTTGAAGAAAATATTGCACTGACCAAGAAAGTAGTTGATTATGCACATACTCTTGGAATCACCGTTGAAGGTGAGCTTGGAAAACTGGTTGGAGAAGAAGGCGATCTGATTGTAAAAGGACCGGAAGCAGCACAGACAGATCCGCAGGAAGCAAAAGAATTTGTGGAGAGAACTGGTGTGGATTGTCTGGCGGTCAGCATCGGAACCCAGCATGGACATTATGTGGCAGCTCCGCATCTGAATATTGAGAGACTGAAAGCAATCAAAGAAGTAGTAGATGTTCCGCTGGTTCTTCATGGTGGCTCCGGTACACCGCTCGATCAGGTGCAGGAAGCAATCCGCTGCGGTATCAGAAAGATCAATGTAGCAACAGATGTATTGACATCTGTAGCTGATTCATTTGAGGAGCTGAAAAAACAGCCGGGATTCAAATACAACACTGCAATGTTTATCAACTCCAAGAATTCTGCAAAAGAATTCATCAAAGGAAAGATGAAAGATTTCAGATTTGAAAATTAAGGGGAAAAGCAAACAATATAATGTCTAAGGAGGGTTTTAAAATGAAAAAGAAAATGGTAAGTGCTTTATTGGTATCTGCAATGATGTTCTCAGCTGTTGGCTGTGGATCAAAAAATGCAGCAGCTGACACAGCAACGGACGCAGCAGAGGAGACAGCAGATGCAGCCGATGAGAGTGCAACAGAGACAACTGACGCAGAGGGGGATGTGAATGCAACTGTTATCTGGAGAGCATTTGACGATCAGTTCCAGAGTGGATTCCGTATTATTATGGACAACCAGGCAAAAGAGCTTGGCGGAATCAAACTGGATATGCAGGATGCAGCAAATGATGTATCAACGGCAAATAATAAACTGGATGCAGCATTGACAAAGGGAACAGATGTGGTTGCAATCTGTGCACCTGATCGTGAGAGTACCGAAACCATGGCAGAAAAATGTAATACGGACGGAGTTCCAGCTGTATTCTTTAACATGGAGCCGATGGAATCCACCATGGAAAAATATGACAATATTTACTATGTTGGTGCAGAGGCAAAACAGTCTGGTGAAATGTGTGCACAGGCACTGATCAATTACTGGGATGCAAACAAAGAGATCGCAGATAAAAACGGTGATGGAGTTCTGCAGCTTGTAATTCTGCAGGGTGAGATCGGTCAGCAGGATGTATCTCTTAGAACGCAGGCTTATGAGGATACGTTAAAAGCACAGGGAATCGATTATGAGATCCTTGCAATGGATACTGCAAACTGGGATCAGGCACAGGCACTTGATAAGATGAACGCATGGATTACTGCATATGGAATTGACGGAATTGAGGGCGTTCTCTGCAACAATGACAACATGGCTATGGGTGCAGTACAGGCTTGCATTAACAATGGATACAACAGCGGAGATCCGGAGAAATTTGTTCCGATCGTAGGTATTGATGCGAATATTGATGCACTGGAAGCTATGAAAGCCGGATCTCTTCTTGGAACTGTACTTAATGACCGTCAGAATCAGTCTACTGCAATTATCAATGTAATCAAAGCTGCAAAAGCAGGACAGGAAGTTACGGAAGATGTAGTAGGAGTTGATTGTACTATTGATGGAAAATATATCTGGGTTCCGTATGTAATCGTAGATGACAGCAACCTGGATCAGACTCTCGAACTGATGAGCTCCATTTCTCAGTAACGGACAATTCAGATAACAGATATTCTTGAAAATTGCGGCATTCGTGTATACGGATGCCGCATTATAGAAAGGAAGGATACTACATTGGAACCATATAGATTAAAGATGAGTAATATATCAAAATCCTTCCCGGGTGTAAAGGCATTGGATAAGGTTCAGTTGGAAATAAAACCGGGTTCTGTGCATGCTTTGATCGGCGAGAATGGAGCTGGAAAATCTACATTGATGAAATGTCTGTTTGGCCTGTATCATCCGGATGAAGGAACGATTGAGTTAGATGGTGAAAAGGTGGAGGTCGACAGTCCGCATACAGCACTTGGCCTTGGAATCTCCATGATCCATCAGGAACTGAATCCGATTCCGTACAGAAATGTAATCGATAATATCTGGGTTGGACGATTTGAGAAAAAGGGAATTGTCGTAGATGAAGCAAAAATGAAATCCATGACAGAAGCTCTTCTGAAAGACCTTGATTTTGATCTGGATCCGACCACACTGGCAAAAGATCTGTCAGTATCACAGCTTCAGGCTATTGAGATCGCAAAAGCGGTTTCTTACAATGCCAGAGTCATTATTATGGATGAGCCTACATCCTCTTTAACAGTGGCAGAGACAAAGCATCTGTTCGAGATTATAGACAGACTGAAAAAAGAAGGAAGATCTATTATTTATATTTCTCATAAACTGGAAGAAATTTTTGAAATCGCAGATGAGATCACCGTTATGAGAGATGGACAATATGTAGGCAAATGGCCTATTTCAGACATCACGATCGATGAACTGATCCATCAGATGGTGGGTCGTGATATGGAAGAACGTTTTCCGCCTGCAGAAAATGTAGTTTCAAAAGATATACTTTTGAAAGTGGAAGATTTTACGAGTGCAGAAGAACATTCCTTCCAGAATGTAAGTTTTGAACTTCACAAAGGTGAAATATTAGGAATTGGAGGTCTGGTAGGTGCGCAGAGAACCGAATTGGTAGAAGCCATCTTCGGGCTGAGAAAAATATCAAGTGGAACATTGACTTTGGATGGGAAAAAAATACAGAATCATTCACCACAGGATGCGATCCATCACAAATTTGCATTGCTTACAGAGGAAAGAAGAACAACAGGTATCATTCCGATGCTGTCTGTATGGGATAATATTCTGGCTGTAGCATATCGAAAGATGGCAAATAACCTGATCGGTTATATTAATAAAACCAAACTGGGGGATCCGGTACAGAATGTCTGTAAAGATCTGGACGTACGTGCAGCAAGTATGGATACTCTGATCAAAAATCTGTCAGGTGGAAATCAGCAGAAGGTTCTTGTTGGAAGATGGCTTCTGTCAGATTGCGACATTTTGATTCTGGACGAGCCTACGCGAGGTGTGGATGTAGGTGCAAAGTATGAGATATATAAGATTATGAGAGATCTGGTAAAAAAAGGAAAAGCCATTATCATGGTATCATCTGAAATGCCGGAATTGCTAGGAATGTCTGACCGCGTAATGATTATGTGTGAGGGACGTCTGTCCGGTATTCTGGAAAAAGATGAAGTTAGCCAGGAAGAAGTAATGAAATTTGCAACCAGGTTTTCAAATAAAGCGAAAGAGGTGGTATCCTGATGAAAGCAGCTAATCTGAAAAAAATATTGATTGATAAATCACTTATTATTGTATTGATTATTATGATTCTTGGTATTATCGCCATTGAACCCTCCTTCCTTCAGTGGAGAGTATTTACAGATATTATCACACAGTCAGCTGTAAAAATGATCTGTGCATTGGGACTGATGTTTCCGTTACTGTTAGGTGGAACGGATCTGTCAGGCGGCCGTCAGGTAGGACTGGCAGCCGTACTGGTGGCCTCCATGTGCCAGATGGCAGAATATTCAAATAAATTCTGGCCGAATCTTCCGCAGCTTCCAATCATTCTGCCGATTTTGCTTACACTGGCAGCAGTAGCTGTGATCGGAGCAATCAACGGATTTATGATTTCCAAGTTAAAAATGCTCCCGTTTATTGCAACCTATGGAATGTCAACTATTGTATATGGTATCAACTGCCTGTACTTTGCAAAAGAGCCGAATAACTCTCAGCCAATCGGCGGCATTCGGGAAGACTTGAAATTCCTGAGTACATATAAATTATTCGGACAGGTAAGTCTTCTGGTGGTAATTGCTATTGTTGCGATCGTGGTTGTATGGTTCGTACTTAATAAAACTGTCTTTGGAAAAAATGTTTACATTGTCGGTGGCAGTCCGGAAGCTGCAAAAGTATCCGGAATCAGTGTTGGAAAGATTATCATGGCAGTGTTCATTATTGAGAGCTGTCTGGTAGGACTTGCAGGTATTATGGAAGTTGCAAGAACAGGTGGAGCTAACAGTTCTTACGGAAATGCATATGAGTTTGATGCTATTTCTTCCTGTGTAGTAGGTGGCGTATCCTTAAGTGGTGGTGTTGGAAAAGTTTCCGGGGCAGCCATTGGAGTTATTATATTTACCATCATCAGTTATGGTCTTGCATATATCGGTGTAAATGCAAACTGGCAGCTGATCATCAAAGGAATCATCATTTGTGTGGCAGTTGCTCTTGATATGAGAAAGAACGCGTAGGATACAGCAAAAAAGGAGAAGGTAGAATTATGGAAATGAAAAAACTTTCAGAAAAATTATCAATCTCTTCCGTTGTTCAGGGATTCTGGAGGCTGGAAGACTGGAAATGGAATACGGATCAGCTGGTAGAGTTTATGAATGCCTGCATTGACAGGGGAGTAACCACATTTGATACAGCAGAGATTTATTCCGATACTTTATGTGAAACTCTGATGGGTGAAGCATTTGCAAAGGATCCGTCAATCAGAGACAGAATTCAGCTGGTATCCAAAACCGGTATTTTTAAAGAAAACATTGATGGACAGCCGTTTGGATATTACAACACAACCTATGACAGAGTGGTTGCATCCTGTAAGGAAAGCTTACAGAGACTTCATACAGATCATCTGGATTTATATCTGATTCACAGAGAGGATCCATGCTTTGATCCGTGGGAGACTGCAAGAGCGTTGAAGGATCTGAAGAAGGAAGGCCTGGTTCGCGAAGTCGGAGTATCCAATTTTGATCCGTTCAAATTTGATGCATTGAACAAAGCAATCGGCGGAGAGTTGGTTACCAATCAGATCGAATGGAATCCGGTATGCTTTGAGCATTTTAACAGTGGTATGGTGGACTATCTGACAGTAAATAAGATCCATCCAATGATTTGGTCTCCGCTGGCTGGAGGACGCCTTTTTAAGGGAGATGATCCGCAGTGCCAGAAAGCACTTGCCAAGATAAGTGAGATTGCAGTCAGACATGATGTTGACCCGTCTGTTATTGTATATGCATGGATCATGTATCATCCAGTGGGAGCAGTACCGCTGTCAGGCAGTAACAAACTGTCCAGACTGGATATGGCGATCAAAGCACTTGATGTGAAACTAAAACATCATGAGTGGTATGAAATTTATGTAGCAAGTGGTCAGCAGGTTCTTCGCTGATAATTATAAAATCTGTAAAAGCCGGCAGAAATGCTGGATTTTACAGATTAATCATGATGGCCTACTCCTAAGGAAATGCTGATTAAATCAGCATTTCCTTAGCTGCCGCCGGCGGATCGCAC
>CAVFMZ010000121.1:0-7795 GCA_963623675.1 Firmicutes bacterium CAG:176
AAGAAGAAATGTATCTATATCGTGATCTGGCTTCTGATCGGGATTCTTTCCTTTACGGTATTGGAAAAATATGCTTCGGCGCCGGAATCCCACCAGGCGACCATTGCTTCTCTAGATGAGAAGAAGGTGACGGTACTGGAACTGACGGCGGCTACGACGGCAACGTCCGCACTGATTACGCTTCTGCCGGGAGATATTGGAACGCCAATCGCAGAGAAAGTAGCGGATCTGAGCGGATATCTTCTCATTGTACTGTGCGCGGTATTTCTGGAAAAATATCTGGTTACCATCACCGGGTATGCGGCGTTTAAGATTTTTGTTCCTGCGGCGTGTGTGCTGTTTGCAACCAATATCCTGGCGCGGAACCGGAGTATTGATAAACTGGCGAGACGTCTGCTGATCTTCGGCATCTGCATTTTCCTGGTGGTACCGGCCAGTGTCAAGGTGTCAGATCTGATCGAGACCACCTATCAGTCCCAGATTGATGCAACGCTGGAGGACGCCAAGAGCACACAGGAAATGCTGGAAAACAGCAGCGCGGCCGAGCAGGAACAGGCGCAGACACAGCAGAGCGTAGATCAGAATACAGCGCAGCAGGAAACAGGAATCTCCGGCATCTTTGACAAAGCAAAAGATGCTCTTTCCAGCGCAAAAGATTCGGTGACAACAGCGGTGGAAAATGTGACCATTTCTTCGGAAGAACTGGTACAGAAGGTGCAGAATTCCCTGAACCATTTTGTGGAAGCAGTGGCGGTGATGCTGATTACCTCCTGCGTCATTCCACTTCTGGTATTGTTTGTATTTTTCTGGTTGATTAAAGTGTTGCTGGATGTGGATATTTCCGCCGGAAATCCCATGCCCGGTGAACAACATTTAAAATAGAAGGAGGCTATACGTATGTTATTTCTTGAATATCCCAAATGCTCCACCTGTCAGAAGGCGAAAAAGTGGCTGGATGAGCATCAGATTTCCTATGAGGACCGTCACATTGTGGAAAATAATCCTACCTATGAAGAGCTGAAAGACTGGTATGGAAGAAGCGGCCTGCCGCTGAAGAAATTCTTCAACACCAGCGGAATGCTTTATAAGGAAATGAAATTGAAAGACAAGCTGCCGGAAATGAGCGAGGAAGAGCAGCTGAAGCTTCTGGCCACCAACGGTATGCTGGTAAAACGGCCTCTGATCGTGGATGGAGACCGGGTACTGACCGGATTTAAGACCGCGGAGTGGGAAGCTCTCTTATGAATATAGCGCAGGCGAGGCGTCTTCTCTCCATCACGGAGGAGGACGACCTTCATTCCCTGAAGAAAAAATACCGGAAACTGATGAATGAGTGCCATCCGGATGCGCTGGGGTCAGAGGAACCGGCGCATATCCGGCGGGCTCAGGAGATCAATGAAGCCTATCGGCTGCTGAAAAGCCATCCCCATTCATTTGATTCCATATGGAAACCGCAGGAAAAGACAAGACCGGAGCGAAAACGGCCCGTATGGACCGGATCGGTCAACGAGCATGCGTTCCGGGAGCGGAATGTATATCTTTATTACACTATGGAGACGGAGGAGGGCCATCCATACTATCGTGCTGCCAGAGGAAAATATCTGTGGGATCCGGCCGAGGAAGATTTTCAGTTATTTCTTATAAGCATTCATGAAGCAGTGAAAGAACTACTGGAGCATACGGAGAAAACCATGGCGGTTCGAAGCCGTCTGTTTCAGTATCTGGCGGAGCAGTTTATTGATCCGGTGAAAGTGCTGCGGAAGATTGCAAAGCCGGTACGGCTCGATCAGGAGGGGCGGGAAATCTACCGGTTCTGGGCCTATGTGAAAGCAGACCGGAGAACCCCTCTGCGGGAAGGCCTGTTGCTGTATCCGAAAGCCTTTCAGGGCAACCAGATTCTGGTGCAGGACAAAAACGGTGCGGAGTACGGACATCTTTCCTTTGAAGATGACCGGATTTATTTCTGTATTATTCCTTTATTGAAAGAAAAACTGGCGCGGGTAAAGATGGAAGTCAGGGATGGAAAAGTGATTTTCTATTTCCGGTTGGAAAAAGAGGCGGAACAGTACCGCATCCCGGACCGAAATCTGGATATTGCGAAATTACTTACAAAATAAAAGCTGCAAAATCTGTGGACAGTCACGGTTTTGCAGCTTTTTCTATATAGGAAATCATTTCACGCGCAGTAGTATTCAGCGACGTACTTTTTAAATAACACAGATAGGTCTGACTGTACATGGCCGGTTTCAGGGGAATCAGACGAAGCGTATGTCCGTCGGCCTGTCGGTTTTTGACAGATGCATTAAAATGCTTGTCTGTCAGCAGGGAGAGCCCCATGTGTTGTGCCACCAGGTCAAAGATGGAATCAATTCGTTCACATTCCATAGCGATCCGTGGAGTAAATCCGGCTTCACGGCAGAGGGAGGTAAACAGCTGATTGAGCAGAGTTCCATGATTCAGTACAACGAAATCTTCGGATGCCAGTTCCTTAAGGGAAAGGCTTTCCCGCATTGCTTTGGGATGATCTTCCGGTAGCAGGATGCAGAGCCGGTCTTGTGTATAAGGAATCTTTTCGAATAATTCATGGTCAATGGGATGGAGATAACTTTCCCTGAGGAAAGCAATGGAACATTTCCGGTGAATCAGTGCTTCCAGCAGATCATTGGTATCGCCTTCCAGAATTTGGATCATTTTCTCCGGATGAGTTTTCCGGAAGTTTACCAGAATATCGGTGATCCGGTACTGCACCATGGACGGAATGACACCGAGAATCAGGTTTTCCGATTCGGCATGAATCTGTTCTGCCAGTTCCTCGCGGAAACGGGCATCTTCCTCCACGATTTTCCGGGCATAAGGGATCAGGCATTCTCCGTAGGAAGTCAGGGAAACCTTCCGGGTGTTTCGGGCAAACAATGGTACCTGAAGCTCGGCTTCCAGTTTTTTGATATGTTTACTTAAGGTCGATTCATTCATAAAAAGAAGCTCTGACGCTTCCCAGAAATTCCGGGTCTCCGCCAGTGCCAGAAATTCTTTCAGAGAATTAATATCCATGTCCCATTCCTGCTTTCATTAATTCCAAATCCGACTTAATTCTAGAATGAATCGAATTGTTTGTCAATATTTCGCATGGTAATCTGTAGTCTGCTAGAAGAGAAATGAGAGGAGTACAAAAGAATGTCTAAAGTACATGATCTTCGTTCCGCAATTGAATTTCTGGAAACAATTCCGGGACAGATGCTGATAACTGATACAGAGGTAGATCCGAACGCAGAGGTTTCCGGCGTTTACCGTTATGTAGGAGCAGGTGGAACTGTTGCACGCCCGACCAAAGAAGGTCCGGCTATGTTATTTAATAAAGTAAAAGGATTCCCGGATGCGCGCGTGTCCATCGGTATGCTTTCCAGCCGTAAGAGAGTAGGTCTTCTGCTGGATACTGACCCGGAATTCCTTGGAAAATATATGGGTGAGAAATTAAAAGAGACCATTCCGCCGGTGATGATTCCGGAAGGAAAACACATTGACTGCCAGGAAGTGGTACACTATGCGACCGATCCGGATTTCGATCTCCGCACCCTGGTTCCGGCACCGACCAACACACCGGAGGACGCAGGCCCGTACATCACCATGGGACTTTGCATGGGAACTGATCCGGAAAATGGCACCAGCGACGTTACCATTCATCGTCTCTGTATTGAGTCCAAAGACGAGCTGGGTATGTGGATCACTCCGGGTTCTCGTCATCTGGGCGCTTTCTTTGAGAAATACTGTGCACTTGGAAAGGACATGCCGATTTCTATTTCTATCGGACTTGATCCGGCTGTTTATATGTGTGCAGGATTCGAGGCACCGACTACTCCGCTTGGATACAACGAGCTACAGATTGCAGGTGCGTTAAGAGGAGAACCGGTAGAGCTGGCAAACTGCCTGACCATTCCGGAGAAATGTATTGCCAATGCAGAGTATGTACTGGAAGGATATCTGTGCCATGACAAGACTGTCAGAGAGGATATCAACTCCAATACCGGTAAGGCAATGCCGGAGTTCCCGGGTTATACAGGAGATGCAAAACCGGCGCTTCCAGTTATCAAGATTACCGCAGTGACTCACAGAAAGAACCCGATTATGCAGTCCTGTATCGGACCGTCCCATGAGCATGTTTCCATGGCTGGTATTCCGACCGAGGCATCCATCATTTCCATGGTAGACCGTGCCATTCCGGGACGCCTGCTGAATGTACATGCAGCTCCCTGCGGCGGCGGAAAATTCGTGGCAATTCTTCAGTTCAAGAAGAGCTCCAAAAATGACGAGGGACGTCAACGTAATGCAGCAATGCTTGCATTCTCTGCATTCTCCGAGTTGAAACATGTCTTCCTGGTAGACGAGGACGTGGACATTTTCGATATGAGCGATGTCATGTGGGCAATGACCACCAGATTCCAGGCAGATGTGGATATGATTCCGATTCCGGGATGCCACTGCCACGTACTGGACCCATCCAACGACAATGCATTTGACCCGTCTATCCGCGTTCATGGAATTGCATGCAAGGCAATCTTTGACTGCACCGTTCCGTTTGATCAGAAAGAGAACTTTGTCAGAAGCCGTTTCCTGGAGATCGATAAGGAAAAATGGGCGAAAGAGCTGAAGGAGGACTAAGGAAATGCCAGTTGGAGTTATTGTTGATGCCGTTGCGGTTGTCATCGGCGGTATTGTAGGCGCAGTTGCCGGAAAAGCACTGAAAAAAGATTTTATCGATAATATGAACCTGATTCTTGGATGCTGTTCCATGTGTATGGGTGTCAGCACCATCGTCCTGATGCAGCACATGCCGGCCGTTGTATTTGCCATTATCCTTGGTACCGGCATTGGACTTACCATTCATTTTGGACAGCTGATCAATAAAGGCGGACTTGCCCTGCAGAAGGGAATGAGCAAAATTGTGAAGACTTCTTCCGATGCTCCGCAGGCGGAGTTCGAGGCAACACTGGTTACCTGCATTACTCTGTTCTGCGCCAGCGGAACTGGAATCTATGGTTCCATTATCGCAGGTATGTCTGCAGACCACAGTGTCCTGATTGCAAAAGCAATTCTGGACCTGTTCACAGCAGTTGTATTTGCATGCACCCTGGGTATGGTAACGGCAGCCGTAGCTATCCCGCAGTTTATTATTTTCTTTATTCTGTTCCTTCTGGGCGCTCCGATTTACAACGGGCTGGATCTGGGAACAAATACTTACATTATTAACGACTTTAAAGCATGCGGCGGTTTCATCATGCTTGCAACCGGATTCCGGATGTGCAAGATCAAGATGTTCCCGGTAGCAGACATGATTCCGGCTATGGTACTGATCTTCCCGGTCGCCATCTTCTGGAATGACTGTGTGACACCGGCTGTCAACATGCTTGCAGGAATGGTACACTAATGAGAAGAATTGTAGTAGGAATCAGCGGCGGAAGCGGCATTCCTCTGGCGGTGGAACTGCTGCAGCAGCTCCGCGCTGTGAAAGATGTGGAGACGCATCTGGTCTGCACCAGAGGAGGCGAGATCACGGCGGCGCAGGAATCTGATTTTTCTATGGAAGAGATCCGGGCGCTTGCAGATGTGGTCTATGACAATCAGAATATCGGTGCCCATATTGCCAGCGGCACCTATAAGACGGACGGCATGGTTGTTGTGCCGTGCAGCATGAAGACCGTAGCGGGCATCTGTTCCGGCTATACGGATAATCTCCTTCTGCGCGCAGCGGACGTGACGCTGAAAGAGCGGAGAAAACTGCTTCTGGTAGCCAGAGAGTGCCCGTTAAATACCATCCATCTTCGCAACATGTATGAATTAAGCCAGATGGGTGTGGAGATTCTGCCACCCATGCTGACCTATTATAATCATCCTCAGACGATTGAGGACTGCACCAGACATATCGTAGGAAAGATTCTGGACCGGTTTGGAATCGAAGGTGAGGATTTCAGGAGATGGAACGGATGCGAGTAGGAGAAATACTGGAAGAGCAGATTGCCGGAGGATATCCGGTATCCTGTCAGGCCGTTTCCATGGGACAGGACTATACCATCTGCGTCTGGGGCGGCGATACTCCGCATGTGGGCAGCGTCGTCATGTCTGTGGCAAGACCAAGCCTCACCGGAGAAGGGACAGGTGTCACTTCTTCCGTGATCAATGGCATGGGCCACAAGGATGAATACGTGGCAAGAAAATTTGCCGAAGCCGCCGCAGTAAAATATAACTGCACAGTAGTGTGCACCTGTGGCATCCATATTGACAATATCACAAAAGAACAGTTACAGGATATAGCGGAGACTTGTGACCGTCTTCTTACGAGATTACTTGAAGAATAATCAGGGACAGCAGGAAGTGACATTCTGTGAAAGGAACGTCCGCAGTCCCGGTACTTGATGAGAGCAAGCCGACAGGCGATGATCGAATCTTAGTACCGTTGGATCGAGGACTTAGCGCGAGCGGTTCCGCTCACAGATTGTCACTTCGGTTGTTTATGATAATGAAAGCTGTAAAACTTCATTGATTGAGGTTTTGCAGCTTTTATTGTATAATCAGGAAAATATTTCAAACGGGGAGAATGCAATGAGTGACACCTTGGGAATGCTGCAGGAATTGCTGGAGCAGGATCAGTTTGAACTTCCGGATCCGGAGGAGGCGAAGAAGACGGGGACGCTGCATCTGGTCTATCTGATGAATGATGCGGTGGAAAGTTTTCTTGTATTTCAGGATGCAAGGATGACCGGAACCTATAAAAAGGATTACGAGGAGGAACTGGAATATTCCTTAAGCCAGGATCGGGAGACGTATATTTTGTCGGTCTGGCAGGGAGATAGTGTGGTGACTGTGCTGTTTCGCGGTCTGGAATTGGAAGTGCATCTCTATAATTATGGCGAGATTGGGCATTTCTGGGTGAAAGGATGGGAATATCTGCGGCAGCTGGAATACCGGATTGCCATTTTGCGGGATAAGTACGAATATCTGGGGGCGGAATTCTGTACACAGGGAGAGCAGAAAATTGCACAGCTCTGTGATTTTCCACCGCTGAACTGCAGCTGTTATCCGGCTGTTCCGGAAAAATATCTGGTGCCGCGGGAAAATGTGTGGGAGCCCACGGAAGCGGCCATTAACGTGATGGAGGAACTGGCCGTGAAGGCGGGAGATGCGAAGCTTCAGAAAATGCTTAACCATTACAGAACGAATCCGGATCCCGCCAACGCCAGAAAAATTGCATCTGCACTTCGGAAAAATGTGCATGCGGATACGATTGATCTGTTATCATCATGGATCAAAGAGGAAGCGGCTACGTATCCCAATCGAAGTTTCGGTGAGGAGACGGACCGGCAGATACAGACAATGCTTCAGCAGGCAGAAGAGAAACGGGCGGAACTGGAAAAGAAAGGGATCCGGGCAGAGGTACTGCGGGAGGAACCCTTTACCATGGCTCAGGACCATCTGGATTTTCAGGTATATCTGATGATCTGGAAAAAGGGAATCTTTGACCGGACAGTGACCGTGGAATGTACAGGAAGGAAAGAGCATGTGGAAGATTAAAGAAATTCTGGAAGCGGATTATGGATGTGAAGAACGCCAGCCGGGGGAAAAATTAAAATGTCTGGTGCGGCTGGAAAATGAAGAGGGACAGATCCGGGAACTGGAAGCGGAAGACGAATGGCTGTACGCACAGGGGCTGGAGAAAGGTTCCATTTGGATGAATGGTTTATAAGTAAAACTTAATAGTAAAATTATTTTTACATTATAACTGTGTCAAATTATGCGAAAGATT
>CAVFMZ010000122.1:0-7661 GCA_963623675.1 Firmicutes bacterium CAG:176
CAGGACTGTGATTTTAATGTGGACATCACCTATGATCGTCTGGAAATTGACGCAAAGTCTCTGTTGGGAATCTTAAGCCTGGATTTGAACAAAATCCTGCATGTGAAGTTGTTTGGTCACAATGAGGATCTGGAAGATTATCTTCAGACACTGGCCGTATAAGAAAAGGAGCTGCTCAGAAAATTGAGCAACTCCTTTTTTCATAGCATATTCATGAGAGTTAATCTGCCAGCATGGCAAGGTCTTCATAAAATCCCGGATAACTGATTTTCACACAGTCAGCGCCGGTGATCTCGGTCTCACCGTCAGAAGCAAGAGCAGTAATGGCAAAGGTCATGGCAATGCGGTGATCCAGTCTGCTGTCAATGACTGTACCGTGAAGAGGGTGTCCGCCTTCGATGATCATGCCGTCATCGGTGGCGGTGATATGTGCGCCCATGGCAGTAAGATTTCTGACCATCACATCAATGCGGTTGGATTCTTTGACTTTCAGTTCTTGAGCATCTTTGATGACAGTAGTTCCTTCTGCAAAGCAGGCCAGTGCTGCAACGACAGGCAGTTCGTCAATGAGCGTCGGAATGACAGCGCCGCCCACGGTCGTTCCGTGAAGAGAGCTTGCGCGGACCAGAAGGTCAGCAGTAGGCTCGCCGTTTCTAAAGTTCTGATTCAGAAGGGTAATATCAGCGCCCATGTCTTTGCATACCCGGAGAAGTCCGTCTCTGGTGGGGTTGATTCCTACATTTTTAATAAGAATCTCGGAACAGGGAACGATCAGTCCGGCAGCCATAAAGTAAGCAGCAGAAGAAATGTCGCCCGGTACTTCGATCTCCTGACCGTGGAGCTCCGATCCGGGAGTGATGGTGGCAGTGGTGTCCTCACTGGTGATCTGTGCGCCAAAATGTTTTAACATGATTTCGGTATGGTTCCGGGACAGATAAGGCTCTGTCACACTGGTCACACCGTCCGCGTAGAGTCCTGCCAGCAGGATACAGGATTTCACCTGGGCGGAAGCTACTTTAGACTGATAGTGGATGCCGTGAAGCTGGCCGGGATTGATCCGGAGCGGAGCGCAGCCGTTTTCGCGGATACTTTCAATATCAGCACCCATCTGGGTCAGCGGGTCGATGATTCGTTTCATGGGGCGGCCCTGAATGGACTCGTCGCCGTTTAATTCAGTAGTAAAGGGCTGGCCTGCAAGAATACCGGAGATCAGGCGGGTAGTGGTGCCGCTGTTCCCCACATCCAGCATGGAATCCGGAGCAGTCAGTCCGTGGATGCCTTTTCCGTGAATGAGAATTTCATCCGGCGTTTCCTCGATCTCAATGCCCAGCTTCCGGAAGCAGGCAATGGTAGACAGACAGTCCGCACCTCTTAAAAAGTTGGTGACTTTTGTGGTTCCGTCTGCCAGCGCACCGAACATGACGGAACGGTGGGAGATGCTTTTGTCGCCCGGGATAGTGACCGTTCCTCTTAAAGGAGCGGAAGCTTTCGTAAATTTCATAGTCAATTACCTTTCATAAATCACATAGCGATGTTTTCTTAAAATGTCTGCAGCCTGTACCATGGACTGTTCATCGTAAAATTCGATTCGCAGTACCGCTTCGATGAACTCACGGCTGTGGACAATGCCGATATTCTTCAAACTGATCTGATTGCTTGCCAGAATGGTAGCAAGGGTTGCAATTCCACCGGCCTCATCCACCATATCACAGTAGAGTTCATAGATGGGCTGCAATGCACCGCTTCCTTTTTGCGGAAGACTGTCCCGGTAATCTCTGGAAGTCTCAAAGAGATGATAGATGGAACCCTGTTCCGCATCATCCAGTTCTTGCTGAATCTTTGTCAGAGAGGCAATATAATCTCCCAGAATCGAGGAAATATTTTTCCGGTTGGTCATGCAGATCTGTTCCCACATTTCCGGAGAAGAGGAAGCAATCCGGGTAATATCTTTAAATCCGCCTGCTGCTACCAGTTTCATCAGTCCGTTCTCCGTATCGGAATCCTTTACCAGATTGACCAGGGAAGAAGCGATAATATGGGGCAGATGGCTGATGCCTGCCGTCACATAGTCGTGGGTATGGTAATCCACCACCAGTGGAAGGGCTTTTAAGCTTGCCACGAAGTCACGGTAGCGTTCCACAGAACCTTCCGGTGTCTTTCCGGTGGGCGTAATCATATAGTAAGCATTTTCAATAAGAATCCGTTTGGAATTCGCATAACCTGTCTTCTCGGAACCTGCCATGGGATGGCCTCCGATGAAGTTTGCCTCCATGCCAAGCTCGATGACTTTCTCATGGATGTCCGTCTTGGTGCTTCCTACGTCGGTGATGATGCAGGAAGGCTGAATGATGGGCTTTAACTGCTCCAGATATTTTGCATTGCTGGAAACAGGGGCACACAGGAATATATAATCGCAGTCTGCGAAATCTTCCCCGACTCCTTCCGGAATCCGGTCTACCACGCCGTCAGCGACGGCCTGCTCCACAGACGCCCGGGTACGGGAATATGCGAGAATTTCCGCATCCGGATAAAAATGACGGACGGCCCTGGCGATGGAGCCGCCGATGAGTCCCAGTCCGATAAAACCAGTTTTCATGATTGTTCTCCTTTAGCACGTTAATGTCTATAAGTATAGCACGCTTTAGAAAAAATAGAAAGGTTTTTCGCCAGGTTTTCCAAAATCAAAATTGACAAACAAAGGGTAGTATATTACACTAATATGGTTAAAGAATAAGCTGAATTACCGGAGATTCCGGATAGAATTTTAGTAATAGCAGCGTCGGAAATCGAGAAGGAGGACATATGAAATGAAACACAATTTCCGAAAGATAGAAGCCAAATGGCAGCAGAAATGGGATGAAGCCAAGATCTTCAACGCAGTAGACGGAAGTTCCAAGCCGAAGTTCTATGGTCTGGTAGAGTTCCCGTATCCCAGCGGTGCAGGTATGCACGTTGGACATATTAAGGCATATTCCAGCCTTGAGGTAATTTCCCGAAAGAGAAGAATGGAAGGCTATAATGTCCTGTTCCCCATCGGATTCGACGCATTCGGACTCCCGACCGAGAACTATGCCATCAAGACCGGCAAACATCCGCGTGTGATCACGGATGAGAACATTGCAAAATTCACCAACCAGCTGAAAAAAGTTGGATTTTCCTTCGACTGGGATCGTGTCATTGATACCACAGACGAGGATTATTACAAGTGGACCCAGTGGATTTTCCTGAAAATGTATGAGCATGGCCTGGTATTCAGAAGCAAAGCGCTTGTAAATTACTGCCCGTCCTGTAAAGTGGTTCTTTCCAACGAGGACAGCCAGGGAGGACACTGCGATATCTGCCACAGCGAGGTTATCCAGAAGTCCAAAGACGTATGGTATTTAAGAATTACCGAGTATGCGGACAAACTGCTGGAAGGTCTCGATCATGTGGATTATCCGGCTAATGTAAAACAGCAGCAGGTCAACTGGATCGGTAAATCTACCGGTGCATTTGTAGATTTCAAGGTAGATGGTGTTGACGAGAAGCTGGAGATCTACACCACCAGACCGGATACCCTGTTCGGTGTGACATTCATGGTTATGGCTCCGGAGCATCCGCTCATTGATAAATACGCAGACCGTATTTCCAATATGGACGCTATCAAGGCATATCGTACTGAGTGTGCGAAGAAGACGGAGTTCGAGCGTACCCAGCTGGTAAAAGACAAGACCGGTGTGAAGATTGAAGGCCTGGAGGCAGTCAATCCGGTCAACGGCAAGAAGATCCCGATCTTCATTGCAGACTATGTAATGATGGGTTATGGTACCGGAGCTATCATGGCAGTACCGGCACACGACCAGCGTGACTATGATTTTGCAAAAGCATTCAACATCGATATTATCGAGGTCATCAAGGGTGGAGATATCACCAAAGAAGCTTATACCGGTGACGGTGAGATGGTGAATTCTGAATTCCTGAACGGATATAATAATAAGAAAGATTCCATCAAGAAGATGCTGGAAGAGCTGACCAAGCAGGGAATTGGCCGTGCAGGTGTACAGTTCAAGATGAAAGACTGGGCATTCAACCGTCAGAGATACTGGGGTGAGCCGATTCCGATCGTTCACTGCGAGCACTGCGGTGTTGTTCCGGTTCCGTATGAGGAGCTGCCGCTTCGTCTGCCGAAGGTAGAGAACTTTGAGCCGGGCGTTGAGGGAGAATCCCCGCTGGCCAAGATTGATTCCTTCGTAAAATGCAAGTGCCCGAAATGTGGACGCGATGCAAGAAGAGAGACCGATACTATGCCGCAGTGGGCAGGATCTTCCTGGTACTTCCTGCGCTATGTTGATCCGCACAATGACAAATGCCTGGCAGATCCGGAGAAACTGAAATACTGGATGCCGGTTGACTGGTACAACGGCGGTATGGAGCATGTTACCAGACACGTGATTTATTCCCGTTTCTGGCATCATTTCCTGTATGACATCGGTGTAGTCAACACTCCGGAGCCGTACGCAAAACGTTCTATTCAGGGACTGATCCTTGGACCGGACGGAGATAAGATGAGTAAATCCAAAGGTAACGTGGTAGACCCGCTGGATATTGTAGAAGATTACGGCGCAGACACCCTGCGTACCTATGTACTGTTCATGGGCGATTACGGCGCAGCAACTCCGTGGAACGAGAACTCCGTCAAGGGCTGCAAGCGTTTCCTGGAGCGTGTAGCAGGATTTACGGATATGCTGTCTGAGGACAAAGAGACCGAGAAGCTGGAGACTCCGCTCCACAAGACTATTAAGAAGGTATCTTCCGATATCGAGGATATGAAGTTCAACACTGCCATCGCTGCACTCATGACTCTGACCAACGATGTATACAATGTTGGAAAGATCAGCAAAGATCAGCTGCAGACCTTCATCAAACTGCTCTGCCCGTTTGCACCGCATCTCTGTGAGGAAATGTGGGAATCAATCGGCGGAGAGGGATTCCTTTCCCTGGCAGGCTGGCCGACCTATGAGGAGGCTAAGACCGTTGATGCACAGACCGAGATCGGTGTACAGATCAACGGTAAACTTCGTGGTACTGTAGTCATCCCGACCGGCGCTGACAAGGAAGAAGTATTTGCCATTGCAAAGGCAGATGCCAGAATTGCATCTTTAGTAGAGGGCAAGACCTTCGTAAAAGAGATCTACGTACCGAACCGTGTCGTAAACTTTGTAGTAAAATAAGAAAAACAGCTAAAATACACCCCCGCAGAAATCCATCTGCGGGGGTGTTTGCATATAGCCTGTAACGTTTGATCAAAAAACTATAGTCAATTTAGACAAAGACCTTGATATTTTGATGGTAATTTAGTATAATTTGAACATGATTACTAAATGGCATCGGAGGAAAAAGCTATGAACGTTTACACAACTGACAGTATCCGTAATGTGGTTCTTTTAGGACATGGCGGCAGCGGCAAGACCAGTCTGGTCGAGGCAATGGCATACGTGTCCGGACTGACCGGACGTCTCGGAAAAGTGACCGACGGTACAACCATCAGCGATTACGATAAGGAAGAGATCAAACGTAAGTTTTCCATCAATACATCTGTAGTGCCGATTATCTGGCAGAATACCAAGATTAACATTCTTGATACACCGGGATATTTCGACTTTGTAGGCGAAGTGGAAGAAGCAGTGGCTGCAGCAGACGCAGCAATTATTGTAGTGTCCGGTAAAGCAGGTGTGGAAGTCGGAACCCAGAAGGCATGGGAGTTCTGCGAGAAATACAAGCTGCCGCGTATGTTCTTCGTATCCGAGATGGATGTGGATCATGCATCCTTCCGTGCAGTTGTGGAAAAACTGACAGAGCTTTATGGAAAGAAGATTGCTCCGTTCTATCAGCCAATCCGTGAGAATGAGAAGTTCGTTGGTTATGTCAATGTCATGAAGATGGCAGGAAGAAGATTTACCGGCATCGGCAAGAGAGAAGACTGTGAGATTCCGGATTACTGCCGTCCGAACCTGGATATTTACCGGGAGGCTATGCTGGATGCAGTGGCAGAGACCAGTGAAGAATTTATGGAGCGCTATTTTGCAGGGGATGAGTTCTCCGTAGGTGAGATCCGTGCAGCCATGAAGACCAACGTAGACGACGGAACCATCATTCCGGTATCCATGGGATCCAGCGTGGAACTGAGAAACATTCATAATATGATGAATGATATCGTAGAGCTGTTCCCGTCACCGGATAAAGTATCCTGCGCAGGTATCAATATGAAGACCAACGAGATCTTCCAGGCAGATTATAACTTTGCAAAGGCCAAATCCGCTTATGTATTTAAGACCATTGCAGACCCGTTTATCGGAAAATATTCTCTGATCAAGGTTTGCTCCGGTGTTATCAAATCCGATGATACCCTGTACAATGCCACTTCTGAGACAGAGGAAAAATTAAGCAAGCTCTATGTGATGAGAGGAAACAAACCGGAAGAGGTTGCAGAGCTTCATGCAGGCGATATCGGAGCGATCGGAAAAGCCGGCTGCAAGACCGGAGATACTCTTTCCACCAAAGCAACTCCTGTAATGTATGGTAAGACGGATATTTCCAAACCGTATACCTATATGGCATATAAAGCAAAGAACAAGGGAGATGAGGACAAGATTTCCCAGGCACTGGCCAAGATTATGGACGAGGATTTGACTGTGAAGACGGTGAATGATTCCGAGAACTGCCAGAGTCTCCTCTATGGAATGGGCGATCAGCATCTCTCTGTGATTGTCAGCACCCTGGCTGAAAAATACAAAGTCGACGTGGAGCTGGTAAAACCGAAAGTAGCATTCCGCGAGACCATCCGTAAGAAAGCAGATGTAGAGTATAAATACAAGAAACAGTCCGGTGGACATGGACAGTACGGTCACGTTAAGATGACTTTCGAGCCGTCCGGTGATCTGGAATCTTCCTATGTATTTGATCAGATCGTCGTAGGTGGAGCAGTTCCGAAGAACTACTTCCCAGCAGTGGAAAAGGGTGTACAGGAATCTGTACAGAAAGGTCCTCTGGCCGGATATCCGGTTGTAGGCGTGAAAGCCGTTCTCTATGATGGATCCTATCATCCGGTAGATTCTTCTGAGATGGCATTCAAGACCGCAGCAATCCAGGCATTTAAGAAAGGCTTCATGGAGGCTTCTCCGATTCTTCTTGAGCCGATTGAGTCCCTGACGGTTCTGGTTCCGGATAAATATACCGGAGATGTGATGGGTGATCTCAATAAGAGAAGAGGCCGTGTGCTCGGTATGAATCCGGCAGGCAATGGAAAGACCGAGATCGTGGCAGATGTGCCGATGATGGAACTTTTCGGATATACCACAGATCTTCGTTCCATGACCGGTGGAAGCGGAACTTACTCCTATGAGTTTGCACGCTATGAGCAGACTCCGTCTGATGTACAGGAAAAAGAGGTTGCAGCGAGAGCGGCAGAGGTGTAAGATAAATTTATAATTAAAGAGAAGAAGGGCGCTGTCTTGGACAGAACCGAAGGGAGGCGGTTCTGTCCCGGCAGACCCTCTTTTTTGTTACTGTTCACTCGTACCTCGTTCCAGCAACGATTCGCAGGCTCATTTAAAGTTTTGCTTTGCAAGAAAGGAGCCTGCTCACCCCTGAATCAAGTTCTTACGCAGCCTGACAGCAAGTGT
>CAVFMZ010000123.1:0-7596 GCA_963623675.1 Firmicutes bacterium CAG:176
GTAACGATCCGTGTCCGTGCGGAAGCGGTAAGAAATACAAACAGTGCTGTGGAAAGCATAACAAATAAGTACACATAGTAGAACGTAACAAAAGATAGTGGTGTTGTCAGAGACTGATAGCGCCACTTATTTGTTAATGAAGTAATATACAAATAAAGGTAATAAAACAATGAAAGTAAATCAGAAAAAAGCAGGAGTATTGCTGACGTATCTGGCACAGGGAATTCATATTATATCAGGACTGCTGTACACACCGATTATGCTTCGTCTTCTCGGACAGAGCGAATACGGATTGTATCAATTGGTTGCATCTGTTGTATCCTATTTGAGTGTACTCAGTCTTGGATTTAACAGTTCTTATATGCGTTTTTATACAATGGTAAAAAAAGAAGGGGATGAAAAAAAAGTCGCCAGCTTTAATGGAATGTTTATGACGATTTTTCTTGTTATTTCCGGAATTTGCCTGATGTGTGGCGCTGTGATGCTGGGAAATATTCAATGGATTTTTGGAACAGGACTTACGGCGGCAGAATATGCAAAAGCGAAAATTCTGCTGGCTTTGATGGTGTTTAATCTGGCATTAACATTTCCGGCCAGTGTATATGATTCCTTTATGACATCCCACGAAAGATTTCTTTTGCAGAGACTTCTTAGAGTGCTGCAATATCTTTTTAATCCGTTTATTACATTACCGTTACTGATTATGGGATGTGGGTCAGTTGCTATGGTACTTGTAACAACCGGACTGACCATTGCAAAACTGATTGCAAGTATTGTTTACTGCGTACGGAGCCTTCATATAAAAATGCGATTTAAAAACTTTCAGTTTAGTTTGTTAAAAGAAATGTGGGTATTTACATTTTTTATATTCATTAATATGATTGTAGATCAAGTAAACTGGAGTGTAGATAAATTTTTATTAGGAAGATTTAGTGGAACGATAGCAGTGGCTGTGTATGGCGTAGGAAGTCAGCTTAACAATATGTATCTTCAGGTGTCAACTGCTATTTCTAATGTATTTGTACCACAGGTAAACAGGTTAGTTGTAGAAGAAAATGATGATACTGCACTTACAAAGCTTTTTACAAAAGTTGGACGGGTTCAGTTTATTGTATTATCAATGATTGTCATGGGATTTATTTTCCTGGGAAAAGAATTTATTTCTTTATGGGCTGGTGAGAATTATGCAGAATCTTATACGATTACTTTATTATTAATTGTGCCGGTAACCATTCCTCTTATACAAAATTTGGGAATTGAAATTCAGAGGGCAAAAAATCTGCATAGAGTCAGATCTGTAGTATACTTATGCATAGCGATTAGTAATGTCCTGATTAGTATTCCATTTATAAAATTATGGGGACCATCTGGTGCAGCTTTAGGTACTGCGATTTCCCTGATTGTAGGAAATATTATTTTTATGAATATTTATTACCAGAGACGAATCGGACTTGATATTTTTTATTTTTGGAGAGAAATTTTAAAATTCATTCCAGCACTGATAGGACCCTGCATTTTTGGAATTGTTTTGAGAAAAGTTTGGGTTATGGACAGTCTTGGTAAATTCTTTTCTGCAGTCTTTATTTTTTCGGTCGTATTTGTCATTTCCATGTGGTGTCTGGGAATGAACGAACAGGAAAAGGATATGGTATTAGGACCACTTAGACGGATGTATAAGAGAAACAGGAGTTAAGAAGAATATGAAGGGATCACTCATATATGCATGTTACAATAAAGATGAAGAACTTTTAAAGAAAGGGTCTTCGGGAAGCGTTTTCTGTTTATTGGCTCATTATGTTATTTCATGCGGAGGAGTGGTCTTTGGTGCCAGATTTGATGAAAACTGGGAAGTAGTACATGATATGGCACGAACGGAAGAAGAACTATTTCCATTAATGGGGAGTAAATACCTTCCAAGCAATGTAAATGGAACCTATGAAAAGGCAGAGCTTTATTTAAAACAGAAAAAACTTGTGCTTTATAGCGGCACACCTTGTCAAATTAGTGGACTGCATTCTTATTTGGGAAAAAAGTATGATCATTTAATTACCGTGGATGTTATCTGTCATGGAGTTCCCAGTCCGGTGATTTGGAGAGAGTATTTAAAAAGCAGGGTTAAAAGAAAAAAAATAAAGTCCGTCAATTTTCGTAATAAAGATTCCGGGTGGCTTGATTTTACGCTGAAAATAGAACTGGAAAATGGGAAAATCATTCAAAAACCGAGAAATTATGATGTATTTATGCGTGGATTTATAAAGAATGCATTTTTAAGGCCCAGTTGTTATCAGTGCTGTTTTAAAGATCAGAATGAGGAAGCAGATATTACACTTGGAGATTTCTGGGAAGTCAGAAAGAGGTGCGAGCCACTATATAATGAATGGGGCACTTCGCTTGTAATGCTGAACACGATCAAAGGCCAGCAGATTTTTGAAAAAGTAAAAGAAAATCTTCATTATCAAAAAATAAGTTGTCTGGAAGCGGGAATTCAAAATACAAATTTGAAAAAATCATCTTTAAAACCGTCGTATAGAGAACAAGTATTTAAGCGGGAACATTCAAAACTTTTGCATTTTTGTGCAAAAATGACAAGGCCGCCATATGCAAAAAATGAGATAAAGAAACTGCGAAAATATATCGGAAAGATGATAAGGAAACAGACATGAAAGCAATTCCGGAGTTGGTGAAAAAAAAAGAAGAATGTTGTGGATGCGCAGCATGTATGACAGGATGTCCTGTGAAAGCAATTCAAATGGAAGAGGATGAAGAAGGATTTCTTTATCCTGAGATACAGGAAGAAGTTTGTATCCGGTGCGGGAAATGTATCAGGATTTGTCCTGTCAGAAAGAAAACACAGATGGCAAAAGATGATGAGCCAGGTGAAAAAAAAGATGTGGGAATTATTACCTTATATTACGGAAATAATAATTATGGAGGACTTGCACAGTCCTATGCACTATGTAAGGCAATAGAAAAACTTGGATATGAGGCAGAATTAATTTCCTATCAAAGAACTCTGACAGTACCCCCTGTGCAGAAGACATCCCTGATTGAAAAAATCAAAAGAAATTCCGTTTCCGGATTATGCGACCGGTATTACAGAAAAGTGAAAGAAAAGCTGGAACGAAAACTGGGACGGAAATATGCCTGCAGATTGCAAAACAGAGCGCATAAAATGCAAGCATTTCGTGATTCGGTTCCGCACTCTCCTGTATTTACCAGGGAAACCATTGAACAGTGCAGAGACAGATACCGGATTTTTGTCAGTGGAAGTGACCAGATCTGGAAGCCGGGAGTGGCAGATGGACCGTTTGTATTTTCATTTTTAGATGGACAGATGGAGAGCAAAATTATGTCCTATGCATCCAGTGTGGCAGTGGAACATTTTCCGGATGGTTACCTGGACTTTATGAAAAAAGAGCTGAAAAAATACAGTTACATTTCTGTCAGAGAAAGCGTAACAGCAGCCACATTTTCAAAGTCCTTTGGACGGGATGTAAAAAATGTAACAGATCCGACATTGCTCTTAGACAGAAAAGAATGGGAAACTGTGACAGCCAAAAGACAGATAGAAGATCCCTATATTTTCTGCTATCTTCTTGGCAGTGACAGAAAGCAGCGCAAAATGGCGGGAAAAATAGCCCAAAAGCAGAAGAAACTCCTGGTAACTATTCCACATATCAAAAATGGAAACAGTTTTCGGTTTCGCCTGGAGGATGCATCTTTTGGAGATGTTCAGCTGTTTGAGGTGGGAATGGAAGAATTTTTCAGCCTAATTAAGTATGCAGACATGGTAATTACGGATTCTTTCCATGCAACATTGTTTTCTTACCAGTTTGGGACTCCTTTCTGGGTATTTGAGCGGACGGCAAAATCATCTGAGACAAAGATGAATTCCAGAATTTATGAATTGACAGGAATGCTTGGACTGGAAAAGCGGATTTTAAAATCTGGATTACCGGAACAAATAGAGGAACCAGTGGATTTTGAAATGGCCAGAAAGAAGATACAGTCTGAAATTGAAAGGTCCCAAGAATTCCTGAAAAACGCATTGGAAGCTTTCAAAGAAAGCCTTGACAACAAGTCGTAGAATGTTATAATGAAAGCCAGTTAATACAAAAAGCAAAGACAGGAAGAGTAAGCTGACAGAGGCATACAGAGAGAGGTACGTAAGGTGTGAGTATCTTATGAAGAAGTCAGTGGAAGACCACCCTGGAGCGGCTCCAATAAAGCCCGGCCGACACCGTTATCGTCCTAATGAGTGGTGATTACACAAGATGGGTGGAACCGCGGTAAGAGTAAGTCTATCGTCCCTGAACAGTTTAAGGCTGTTCAGGGATTTTGTTGTATTACGAGAAAACAAGGAGAATGAGAACATGAAAGTGACATTAAAAGACGGATCAGTCAAAGAGTATGCACAGCCGATGGCAGTCATTGACATCGCCAGAGATTTAAGCGACGGCCTTGCACGTGTAGCCTGTGCAGGAGAGGTGAACGGAGAGGTTGTAGATCTTCGTACCGTTGTGGAAAATGATGCAGAGGTAAATATTCTGACTGCAAAGGATGAGGCAGGACTTGCTGCACTGAGACATACTGCAAGCCATGTGATGGCACAGGCAGTAAAACGTCTCTATCCGAATACCAAACTGGCAATCGGACCGTCTATTGCAGATGGATTCTATTATGATATGGAGTTTGAGACTCCGCTGACCAGCGATGATTTTGGTAAGATCGAAGCAGAGATGAAAAAGATCATCAAAGAGGATCTGAAGATTGAGCGCTTCACCAAGCCGCGTGCAGAAGCCATCGAGTTTATGAGAGAAAAAGGCGAGCCCTACAAAGTAGAGCTTATTGAGGATCTGCCGGAAGATGCAGAGATCAGTTTCTACAGCCAGGGTGAGTTTACAGATCTTTGTGCAGGACCGCATCTCATGAGCACCAAGGGCGTTGGCAAAGCATTTAAGATCATGAGCCTTGCAGGCGCTTACTGGAGAGGCGATGAGCACAACAAGATGCTGACCCGTCTCTATGCAACTGCTTTTTCTAAGAAAGAGGAGCTGGAAGCTTACATCACCATGATGGAAGAGGCAAAGAAACGTGATCACAGAAAACTAGGAAAAGAGCTGGGACTGTTCATGATGCATGAGGCAGGACCGGGATTCCCGTTCTTCCTTCCGAAGGGAATGACTCTGAAAAATACACTGCTTGATTACTGGAGAGAGATCCATAAGAAAGCAGGTTATGTAGAGGTATCCACTCCGATTATCCTGAACAGAAAACTGTGGGAGACTTCCGGACACTGGGATCACTACAAAAATAATATGTACACCACTGTAATTGATGATGAAGATTACGCAATCAAACCGATGAACTGCCCGGGTGGTGTTCTGGTTTATGCATCCGAGCCGCGTTCCTACAGAGACCTGCCGCTGCGTGTGGGTGAGTTGGGACTGGTACATCGTCATGAGAAATCCGGTCAGCTGCACGGATTGATGAGAGTTCGCTGCTTCACCCAGGATGATGCACATATTTTCATGACTCCGGATCAGATCAAAGATGAGATCAAGGGTGTTGTAGCTCTGATCAACGAAGTTTATTCTCTGTTTGGATTTGAGTATCATGTAGAGCTGTCCACCAGACCGGAAGATTCTATGGGAAGCGACGAAGACTGGGAGATGGCAACCGAGGGCTTAAGAAGTGCTCTTGATGAGATCGGCCTTCCGTATGTCGTAAATGAGGGAGACGGCGCATTCTACGGACCGAAAATCGACTTCCATCTGGTAGACTGCATCGGCAGAACCTGGCAGTGCGGTACCATTCAGCTTGACTTCCAGCTGCCGCAGCGTTTTGAACTGGAGTACATCGGAGCAGACGGCGAGAAACATCGTCCGATCATGATCCATCGAGTCGTATTCGGATCTATCGAACGTTTCATCGGTATCCTGATCGAGCATTTTGCAGGTGCATTCCCGACCTGGCTGGCGCCGGTACAGGTTCGTGTACTTCCGATTTCTGATAAATACATGGATTACGCAAAGAAAGTGGAAACACAGCTTGACGAAGCAGGTATCCGCGTGGATGTGGATACCAGATCTGAGAAGATTGGTTACAAGATCCGTGAGGCAAGAAAAGCAAGAATCCCGTATATGCTCGTTGTTGGTGAGAAGGAAGAGGCAGAAGGAAAAGTATCTGTCAGAAGCCGTTTCCTTGGAGACGAAGGACAGAAGGATTTTAGCGAGTTCATTGCTGCAATCAAAGAAGAGATTCAGAATAAAGTGAACCGTAAAGTTGAAGTGACGGAGTAAATGATTTGAAAAAAGCGATAAGCTACATTGCCATTGTTTTGTTTGCATGTTCCCTTTTGTTATATAACAAATATGGAATTCCTCAGGCGGTACAGTCACCGCTTGAGGAAGACAGTGGAGAATATACCACAGGCGGTTTTGAAACTCCGGAGGAGGCTGTCACTTATCTTCTGTATCAGATGAAACAGGATAATCTGGATGCTGCTTTGCGGGTATGTGCAGTCAGTGATATTGCAGAATACTTTAATATGACCTTGTTTTTGCAATATACACAGCAGTATGCAGGAGTATCGTTGATTCTGCCTTCAGAACTGGAAAATGATGCATATATTGAGATTTCCAGAATGAGATTTGCATATTATTATGCACAGCTTATTGAACAATATCGCTCCGGCTTTTTGAACGATCCAACAGCAGAAGTGTTACAGGTCATGGCAGATGAACCGGAGCAGCAAGATGGAGCGTATTATCAGAAGAAAGATTCGATCAGTGACATTCTGGGTGCAAGAGATATTTGTGAAGTCAGTGTATTGATTGGGGCAAACGACAGAATACAGGAATTAAGATTTTCTCTGGCGAAATATAAAAAATACTGGAAAGTATTTTTGCTTAGTCCAATGGAAAACTGGCAGTCAGATCAGCTGTGGATCCAGGATGTGACAGAATTGACAGATCGAAGCACACTTAAAACAATGGAACCGGAATTAGCAGCAGATGTGATTCTTCCCCCAAATTATTATGTACTGGATTCCAGATCGGAAGATACGATTAAGGATTTGACGGACCATTTCTTTTTCTATCTTCAAAGAGGCGACGTTGTCTCTGCAATGTCATATTTGACACCGACAGATGTCCGGGAAACGCCGTTATTGACGCAATTAGAGCGACAGGCGAATGTGGCTGCCCGGATACAGCAATTGTATTATGAAATGTTTTTGTATGACACTTCCAAACTGGAATGGGCAGGAAGACATTATGAAGATGCACCGGAAACAATCCCGGATCTTCTGGATCTGGAAAATATGATATATGCAAGCTACACAGGGGCTAATGTATTGTATGATGATGGAACAACAGCACAGGTTCAAAGTGGATTTAGTTATGGCTGGGGCTGGTATGGTCTGATATTGAATCTGGTAAATAACAGTGGCTGGACGATTGACTCTGTTGGCTAAAAAAGGGTATTGACAACCGGCTTCGTATTTGGTATTATATCGAAGTCGGTTGAAAAACCGGGATATATGGCGAGATAGCTCAGTTGGCTAGAGCACACGGTTCATACCCGTGGTGTCGA
>CAVFMZ010000124.1:0-7565 GCA_963623675.1 Firmicutes bacterium CAG:176
CTAAGGAAATGCTGATTAAATCAGCATTTCCTTAGCTGCCGCCGGCGGATCGCACGGATTTGCAAAGGAATTTGCTGCTTCGCAGCGCAAATCCGGCGAGGGAAACGCTTTAATCAGCGTTTCTCTAACAACAAAGTTAAAACTTCCATTGTGTTCATAGGGCATCACCCTCCTTTGGAACTAGAGGGCATCTGATATCGGAAAATCACATCCTGTTTTCTTCTCGATTATACAAATAGTATAGCAGAAAACAAATGTGCGTTCAATAGAAATAGCACTAATTATGAGAGGGCGCTTTTGCCAAAGCGTCCTTTTTGCATTTGCAAACCATGCCCTGCAATGTTATAATACTTATAATTGGGTAAAATGGCGATTACTGAGAGGACAGGATAAGAACATGTGGAAGAATCGCATCAGGCCCAGTAACCCGGAAAAGCTTGGAGTTACCAGGGCAGGAAGAGAACTTAATTTTGCGGTGGCAGTGCAGGACGGAAAAGACTGCAGTCTGTTATTGTACCGGAAAGGTATGGACGAGCCGGAACAGGAGCTTGTCTTTACCGATGATATGAGATTTGGAGAGATCTGTGCAATGAGTCTGGAAAGCTTGCCGGTGCAGGAATACGAATACAATTACCGGATGGATGGAAAGATCGTTCCGGATCCTTATGCAGTAGAGATCCGGGGAAGAGAGGTCTGGGGAAAAGCGGTGGAGGAAGAAGGAAAACTTCGCTGCCAGATTCGGTTTGACTCTTTTTCATGGGCGGGGGATCATCCGCTGGCTCTGCCGGTGGAGCAGTGCGTGCTGTACAAAACCCACGTTCGTGGATTTACCATGGATCCAAGCTCCGGCGTCCGGCATCCGGGTACCTTCGCAGGTGTAAAGGAAAAGATTCCATATCTGAAGAGACTTGGGATTACCCAGCTGGAACTGATGCCGGTCTATGAATTTGCGGAGATCAGTGAGGCGCATGCGGCGAAAAAGCACATGCCGATCCGCAAAGGCATGGGAGAACGGATCAATTACTGGGGATATGGAAAAGCCCATTATTTTGCACCGAAGGCATCCTACAGTGCGTCCGGGGATCCGGTGAAAGAATTGAAGACACTGGTGCGGGAACTTCATCGCAATGGCATTGAACTGATTCTGGAATTTTATTTTCCGGAGCGGACGAGAGTCGGTCTGGTCATGGACTGTATCCGTCATTGGGTGAGAGAGTACCATATTGACGGAGTGCAGATTAACAGTGATACGGCGTTTACGACGGCACTGGCGGCAGATCCGCTGCTGGCGAAGACAAAGATTTTAAGTGAGTATTTTGATACAGGACATATTTACGAGCAGGAAGACCAGCCGAAATTCCGGCATCTGGGCGAGTGCAACGATGATTTCATGATGAGGCTGCGCCGGTTCCTGAAAGGGGACGAAGGGGCGCTGCAGCAGCTGATGGAGAAAATGCATCAGAATCCACGGCAGACCGTCCCGGTCAATTATGCGGCGGGGCATAATGGATTTACCCTGACGGATGCGGTGTCCTATGAGAGCAAGCATAACGAGGCCAATGGAGAGGACAACCGGGACGGAAGCGATTATAACTGCAGCTGTAATTATGGTGAGGAAGGTCCTACGGCGGTCCGCAAGTTAAAGAAACTGCGGGAGCAGCAGATGCGGAATGCTCTGCTTTTAACTCTGTTGTCACAGGGAGTTCCGGCCATCTACGGCGGTGACGAGATGGAAAATTCCCAGCAGGGAAATAATAATGTCTACTGCCAGGACAATGAACTGTCATGGTTACAGTGGCCGAAGACCAGAAGCGGCAGAAATCTGCAGAGGTTTACAAAAGATGCAATAGAGTTTCGTAAGACCCATGCAGCTTTCGGAAGAAACAAAGCATATACGATGCATGATACCGGAGCCAGAGGTATGCCGGATCTTTCCTACCATGGCAGAAAGGCATGGTACGGAGATTTTGAGGGCGGCAGCCGCCATGTGGGAATTCTTTACGCAGGCTGTCATACCGGTGGGGAGACCCTTTATGTGATCTGCAATATGCATACTACCTCACAGGAGCTGGCTCTGCCGACACTTCCATCCGGAGAACTCTGGAGGGTGATTGCAGATACCGGATGTGAGGGGCAGTGCTTTTTCCCGGAAGGAAAGGAGCCGGAGCTGTCCGGTGAAAAGACCGTGAGAGTGGCTCCGCGGACAATTGTGATAATGGCAGGTAAAAAACATGAAGCTGATTAACATATGGAAACATTTTCACACAATTACGGAACATAAAATTATGGTTGCCAGACATTGTTTCAAGGTAGGCATGTACTGGCAGGGTCTGACCCATGACCTGTCCAAATATTCCCCGTCAGAGTTCTGGCAGGGCGTGAAGTATTACCAGGGCTATCGAAGCCCGAACAATGCGGAGCGTGAGGACAAGGGGTATTCGGCGGCATGGCTTCACCATAAGGGAAGGAATAAGCATCACTACGAATACTGGATTGATTACAGCGCCGGTCCGGTGAAGGGCATGACAGGCATGAAAATGCCGCTGAAATATGTCAATGAAATGATCATGGACCGGATTGCGGCGTCCAAAGTGTATGAAGGGAAAAAATACACGCAGCATTCGCCGCTGGCCTATTATGAAATGGGCAAAGATGCCTATATGATACATCCGGAGACGAGAGCGCTGCTGGAGTATATTTTGAAAATGCTCGATACGCAGGGGGAGGAAAAAACATTTGCGTATATGAGAAAATATATGGTGGGGAAAAAGAATTATCCAAAAATAAAATAAAACAAGAGAGACAGGAGGATCAGCCGGATTGCAAAAAGCGGGGGAGAAAGAGAACCCGGCACACTAGTTATGAAATACGCATATCAGGTAATGATAATCGGTGGAATTTCTTTCGCGGGAGAGATTCTGAACAAATTACTTCCACTTCCGGTACCGGCCAGTGTCTATGGCATGGTATTGTTGTTGATCTGCCTTTGCACAAAGGTGATCAAGCTGGATCAGATTCAGGAGACTGCAGATTTTATGCTGGCAGCTATGCCGCTGGTATTTGTGGGCCCCGGAGTGGCTCTGATGGAGTCTTTTGGACTGATGAAAGATTCCTTACTGGGAATTCTGGTGATTTCCGTGCTTAGTACCATGTTGGTAATGGTGCTGACCGGAATGATTGCACAGGTTCTGGTAAGAAGAAAAAGAGACCGGGAGGATGAAATCGATGGATAGTATTGTACAGAGCTCTGCTTATTTTGGATTTTTTGTTACCTTATTTGGATACTGGGTATCCACACAGATTGCAAAGAGAATGAGAAGTACCCTTTGCAATCCGCTGCTGTTGACGATTATTTTTATCATTGCCTTTCTGAAACTGGGAGGCATCAGCTACGCTTCCTATGATAATGGAGCAAAATATATCAATTATTTTCTGACGCCGTCCACGGTCTGCCTGGCAGTGCCGCTGTATCGTCAGCTGAAACTGCTCAAAGAATATGCAGGAGCGATTCTTATCAGCATTATGTCCGGAACGGCAGCCTGCGCCATTATGATTTTCGGCCTGGCGAAGTTATTTTTGCTGGAGAACAGTATTTACGCTTCTCTGGTGCCGAAGTCCATCACCACGGCTATTGCCCTGGGTATGAGCGAGGAGCTGGGCGGTTTGTCTGCGGTTACGGTTATGGCAGTTTTCGTTACCGGAATTCTCGGTGCAGTCATTGCAACAACTGTATTTAAGATTTTCAAAATTGAGGAGCCTGTGGCACAGGGACTGGCCATGGGAACGGCATCTCACGCCATTGGAACCAGTAAAGCACTGGAACTGGGTGAGATTCAGGCGGCTATGAGCAGTCTTGCCATTGCGGTTACAGGTATTCTGACCGTCATTGTGGGACCGATTGTGGCAGGATTTTATTAAAATCGGAAAAAATAAAAAAAATTTGAAAAAAAAGAAGGATTTTTGAATCCGACGCAGTAGTTATATATATAGAAGGACTTTTGTTTTTGCTTTATCGAAGGAGGGGTAAGAATGACAATTCGTGAGAGCACGGAAGCATGGGAAGCACAGTGGCTGAGTCCATACGCTTCTTTGAGTCGGAATTCCAGAGGACGCGAAAAGGATGAACCAGAGTGTGACATCCGTCCGGTGTACCAGAGGGATCGAGACCGCATTCTTCATTGTAAATCATTCCGGAGACTGAAGCATAAGACACAGGTATTCCTTACTCCGAAGGGAGATCATTACCGGACGCGCCTGACCCATACACTGGAGGTGGCACAGACTGCCAGAACCATTGCCAGAGCACTGCGTCTGAATGAAGATCTGACGGAGGCCATTGCCCTGGGGCATGATCTGGGGCACACGCCCTTTGGCCATGCAGGCGAACGGGCGTTAAATCAGGTCTGCAGCGAAGGCTTTGCCCACAATGAACAGAGCGTACGTATTGTAGAACGGCTGGAAAAAGGCGGAAAAGGACTGAATCTTACCTGGGAAGTCCGGGACGGCATCTTAAATCATCAGATGTCGGGAAAACCGTCGACACTGGAAGGCATGATTGTCCGGTATTCGGATAAGATAGCCTATATTAATCATGATGTGGATGACGCCATCCGTGCAGGAGTGATTCGGGAGGATGAGATTCCGGGAACCTACACGGACATTCTGGGGCATTCCACCAGGGAGCGGCTGAACACCATGATTCATGACATTGTCAACAACAGTCAGGAACAACCAACGATCCGGATGTCTGAGGATGTGGAATTTGCGTTCCGGGGCATGCGGAAATACATGTTTGAGAATGTCTATACGAATCCCAAAGCAAAGGGAGAAGAAAAGAAAGCGGAGAATATACTGAAGGAACTGTTCCGATATTATATGGATCACCCGGAGCTGTTGTCCAACGAGTATATTGAACGCATGTGGCAGACAGGGGAGACCCAGGAACGAAGCGTATGTGATTACATCGCAGGTATGACAGATCAGTATGCCATTGCCAAGTTCCAGGAGTTCTTTGTCCCGGTCTCCTGGAGGTATTGACTATGAGTTTTTATTCACAGGAGCTGGTAGAGGAAATACGCTCCAGAAATGATATTGTGGATGTGGTCAGCAGTTATGTGAAGCTGCAGCGGAAGGGCAGCAACTATGTAGGCGTCTGCCCCTTTCATAACGATCACAGTCCGTCCATGTCTGTGAACCAGCCAAGGCAGATTTATCACTGCTTCAGCTGCGGCGCAGGCGGGGATGTATTTAAATTTGTAATGGAATATGAGAATCTGACCTTTCCCGAGGCCATGAAGGTGCTGGCTGACCGGGCAGGCATTGATCTGCCGGAGCAGGACAACGTAAAAAGGGACCGGGAGCAGGAAGATTTAAAGAGCAGGATTCTGGAAATGAACAAACTGGCGGCCAGCTATTATTACTATCTGCTGCGCCAGCCGGAAGGAAAGCAGGGACTTGACTATCTGACCGGAAGACAGCTTTCCAGAGAGACGATTCAGAAGTTTGGACTCGGCTATTCCAGCAAGCATGGAAATGCCCTGTACAAATATTTAAAAAGCAAAGGCTATTCTGACGCCCTGCTAAAAGAATCCGGTCTTATGCAGGTGGATGAAAAAAGGGGCATGTATGATAAGTTCTGGAACCGTGTTATGTTCCCAATTATGGATAACCGGAAGCGGGTCATCGGATTCGGCGGACGTGTCATGGGAGACGGAAAACCAAAGTACCTGAACTCACCGGAGACGCCGGTCTTTGACAAGAGCCGGAACCTTTACGGTCTCCATCTGGCAAGGACAAGCCGGAAGCCCAACATTATTCTGTGTGAGGGTTACATGGACGTCATTGCCATGCATCAGGCAGGATTCAATCAGGCGGTGGCTTCCCTGGGAACGGCATTTACCCAGCAGCAGTCCACGATCCTGAAGCGGTATACGGACGAAGTGCTCCTGACTTATGACAGCGATGACGCCGGTATCAAGGCCGCCATGAGGGCCATTCCCATCCTGAAGGATGCAGGAATCCGGGCCAGAGTCATCAACATGGAGCCTTACAAGGATCCGGATGAATTTATCAAAGCGCTGGGCGCGGAGGCGTTCCAGAAGCGGATTGACGAGGCGGAGAGCAGTTTCTTCTTTGAGCTGCGCGTGCTTCAGAGGAATTATAACTTCCGGGAGCCGGAGAGCAAAACCGCCTTTTTCCGGGAGGTGGCGAAAAAGCTCCTGGAATTTGATGCAGGAATTGAGAGAAATAATTATATAGAAGCAACCGCTTCCCGCTACCATCTGACCTATGAGCAGCTGTTAAAGCTGGTAAGCCAGACAGGAGAACAGCTGGGCGGTATGACAAAGGCGGCAGCCCCCAACGTATCCCGTTCCGTAAGGAAGAAAGCGGAGGACGGCAGCCTGAAATCACAGAAACTTCTGATTACCTGGATGAGCTCGGATGAGCGCATGTTCCGGAATATTTCCAAATATGTGGAACCGGAGGAATTCACGGATCCCCTTTGCAGAAAAGTCTGCGAGCTCTTAGCGGAGCAGGTGAAGAACGGGCAGTTGAATCCGGCTTCTTTGTTCCAGTATTTTACGGAAGACGAGGAGCAGCAGAAAGTCGCGGCCATGTGCAGCGATACCATCCCGAAGCTTTCAGGAAAAGAAGCGGAGGAAAAAGCGTTACAGGAAACAATCCTCAGAGTTAAGCAGAACAGCATTGCCTGGCAGACAGAGCATATGGATCCCGGGGATATGGACGCCCTGCAGAAACTGATCCGCAGGCGCCGGGATATTGAGAAATTGCATATTTCTTTGGATTAAGGATAAAATATGAACAATTATGGAAGGAAGAACCAAGATGGACGAAAATGTAGCAAAATTCAGTGAGAAGATGAAAGAGCTGCTGGCACTTGCCAAGAAGAAGAAAAATGTACTGGAGTATCAGGAAATCAGCGATTTCCTCAGTGATCTGGAGCTGGATGCCGAGCAGTTTGATAAAGTTCTGGAATTTCTGGAGCATAACAATGTGGATGTGCTCAAGATTACCGATGACGATGATGACAGCAACATCATTTTAAGTGATGAAGACGAAGTGGATATGGAGCAGATCGACCTGTCCGTTCCGGATGGCGTCAGCATCGAGGATCCGGTCCGTATGTACTTAAAAGAGATTGGTAAAGTTCCGCTGTTAAGCGCAGAGGAAGAGATCGAGCTGGCAAAGAGAATGGAGGAAGGTGACGAGGACGCCAAGAAACGTCTGGCAGAGGCAAACCTTCGTCTGGTAGTCAGCATTGCAAAACGTTATGTGGGTCGTGGTATGCTGTTCCTGGATCTGATTCAGGAAGGTAACCTGGGTCTTATTAAGGCTGTTGAAAAATTCGATTACCGCAAAGGATATAAGTTCAGTACCTATGCAACCTGGTGGATCCGTCAGGCTATCACCAGAGCTATTGCGGATCAGGCAAGAACCATCCGTATTCCGGTGCATATGGTAGAGACCATTAACAAACTGATCCGTGTATCCCGTCAGCTTCTGCAGGAGCTGGGAAGAGAGCCGCAGCCGGAGGAGATTGCAGC
>CAVFMZ010000125.1:0-7503 GCA_963623675.1 Firmicutes bacterium CAG:176
TTCCTCCTTAACGCGGAGAATGCGGGAACGCCTATCTCTTCCTTTCAGCGCTCCGGCTCCAAAGCTACCTTCCACATGTCCGTTCCGAAATCACCTCTCAGCCTGTGAGTGATTCTCTCTGACGGTGGTCCATCTGTACTCCTCTTCTTCACTGCCTTTTGCAATTCCTATTTAGTTTAGATGCAAAGAAAAACTTTGTCAAGGGGAGGTGGCTTTAATTAAGGAAAATTAAAGAAAATCTCCGATCGCTGCCCGGATCTCAGCCTCTGCTCCGGTCAGAGATCCCTGTACCATCTCCGGCTTACCGCCGCCTTTTCCTGCAAATCTGCTATTCAGTTCTTTTGCCAGCTCCCGCACATCTTTGGTCTTGCTTCCAAGGATATAGCGATAGCCCTTCTCATCCGTTCCCACAAAAGCTGCACAGATACCGTCGAACCTTTCTACCGCACTGTTCACAAAATTACGGACTGCCACATTGTCGAGATCTTCCTCAAAGAGAAGCGCTGCTGTATCTTCCGGTGAAATGCTGTCCAGTTTCTGATCCAGATAGATGGCCTGCATCCGGTTCAGCTGGAAGCGGGTTGCCTCCTGCTGTTCTTTCAGGCGAAGTACTGCCTCACTGATCTTATCCGGCTTTGCGGAAAGTGCCACGGAAACTGCCGTTACCTGGGTCTGCTTTTCCTGATAATCTTTCAGAGCCCGAACACCGGCCAGCATAGTTACCCGGCAGCCGCCCCGGTGGCGGTCACAGGAAATAAGTTTGATCATACCGATCTCACCGGTATGATTGACATGAGGCGCACAGCAGGCACATAAGTCCACACCCGGAATCTCCACCAGACGCACCTGTCCCTCAATCTCAATCTTGCTGCGGTAATCAATGGTCTTTAATTCTTCTTTGGACGGATAAGAAATCTGTACCGGCAGATCGGCAAATACCGCCTCATTGGCCAGCCGCTCCACTTCCAGAAGCTGCTCTTCACTGAGCTCTCCGTTAAAATCCAGCGTGGTATTTTCGCTGCCCAGATGGAATCCTACATTATCATAACCGTGCAGCCGATGCACGATACCGGACACGATATGCTCTCCGGAATGCTCCTGCATGCGTGAAAAACGCTCTGCAAAATCCAGCTTTCCGGTAACGGTCTTTCCTGCTTCCACAGGTGTCTTTGTATAATGAAGGATGACGCCGCCTTTTTCATGGGTATCGTATACTTCCACGTCATCCATCCATCCACGGTCGCCAAACTGTCCGCCGCCTTCCGGGAAAAAGGCTGTCTGATCCAGCACGACTGCATAGCCGTCTTTCTTTCCTTTGGCCGTCAGCCGCTCCTCACAGGACAGAACGGTCGCTGTAAATTCCTTCATGTGGCTGTCTTCATAATATAATTTCTTCGTCTCCTCCCCACCGGAGGTCATCTGTTTTTCTACCATATTTATTATGCATCCTTCTCATGTAAAAGTGTATCCAGCGCAGGCTGTAATCCGAACTCTTTCTCAATGGCATCCACTTCCGCCCGTGCCTGCTTCTTTACAGCGGCCGGAATCACGGAGCGCACCGCACGGATCAGGAGATTCTTCGGTGTGTGGGACAGATCCACAAACTCCAGCAGCTGGGTCCGGTAGCCGCTCTCCGTCAGGAGATTGCCACGGATGGCATCAGTCATAAGGGCAGCCGTCCGCTCTTTTACAATTCCATATCGTGTCAGGATGGAGAGATTCTCACTCTTCATCTGTTTATTTAACTCATGCTGACAGCATGGTACGGAGAAAATAAGCTTTGCTTTCCAGCGGATGGCATGATACAGGGCATAGTCCGTCGCCGTATCGCAGGCATGGAGGGAAATGACCATATCAATCTGCTCCTCCGTCTCGTAGCCGCCAATATCTCCTACCTGGAAATGTAATTTATCGTAACCGTATTTCTTCGCCGCCTGATTGCAGTGGGCAATGACGTCCGCTTTCAGATCAAGCCCGGTGATCTCCACATCCCGCCTCTTTAACTCCACCAGATAATAGTAAAGAATAAAAGTCAGATAAGATTTACCGCATCCAAAATCAATAATATGGATGGTCTGATCTTTCGGAAGTGCGTCGATCTCGTCGTCAATCAACTCCACAAACCGGTTGATCTGGCGGTATTTGTCATACATGGAACGGACCACTTTTCCTTCTTCGGTGAAAATACCCATATCCACCAGCGGCGGGATTACCGTTCCCTCTTCCAGAAGATAATTTTTCTTCCGGTTATTCTCTGTCTTTGCCTTCGGCGCTTCTGCCTGCGCCGTCCGCTTCTTCATACCGGTTACCTTTCCCTTTTTGGAAATCCGCACCGTATGCTCAAATGTTCCGTCCCAGGCCCCGCACTGCCGGAAAGCTCTGCTTAAATTTTCCAGCAGATAATTCTGTACCTTCTCCTCAGAAAGATTTTCATGAAATACCTGCTTCTCCGTATACTGCTCCGCCTGCCAGCCCTTTTTCTGCCGGTTCAGGACGATTTTCCGGTATGTTCCTTCCCCTGTGGGATTGCTCAGTATGATTTTATATAACTCGCCACTCCAGAGTGCCTGTAGGGCTTTCTGAAGTTCTGTTTTTTCTGCCTGCATGATATGGGCTCCTTCTCTTTTATCCAGGTACATAACTGTTCAGAACCAACCTCCAAAATGCTTCGCATTTCGTCGGTGTGGCGTATCCGCCAAATAAAATTTCAAAATCAGCCTTAGAAATGCAAGCATTTCACGTCAGATTTATGAAATTTTGCTTGTCTCTGAACAGTTACCCAAGTACTACGTCCAACGCCATCATCAGCGTAAATCCCAGTGCGAACAGCACGGTTCCGATATTGGAGTGGGGTTCTTCCGACATTTCCGGGATCAGTTCCTCCACTACCACGTACATCATGGCGCCTGCCGCAAAACTTAAAAGATAGGGCAGCGCCGGAATGATAAATCCTGCTGCCAGAATGGTGAGAAATGCACCAATGGGTTCTACCACACCGGACAGGACACCGTAGACGAATGCTTTCCCTTTTCCAGTGCCTTCCGCTTTTAATGGAAGAGAAATGATCGCACCCTCCGGAAAATTCTGAATGGCGATTCCCACGGACAAGGCCAGCGCGCCCAGGGATGTAATGGTAGTCTGCCCGGATAATACGCCTGCATATACCACGCCCACCGCCATTCCTTCCGGAATGTTATGAAGGGTCACTGCCAGCACCAGCATGGTAGTTTTCTTTAATTTTCCTTTTGCGCTCTGGGGACCTTCGATTTCATCGCTGTTCATATGAAGATGGGGAATGATGTGATCCAGCAGCAGCAAAAATAAAATACCTGCCCAGAATCCGACTACCGCCGGAACGACAGACATCAGTCCTTCTCCCCCTGCATCTTCAATGGCCGGGATCAGAAGGCTCCATACGGAAGCCGCCACCATGACGCCGGAAGCAAAGCCGATCAAAGCTCTCTGCACTTGTTGATGAATCGATCCCCGCATGAAAAATACACATGCCGCTCCCAGGGAAGTTCCCAGAAACGGAATCAGAATTCCTCTTATCACTTCTATTATCATATGCAATAATCCTGTCCCTGAATACGGCTCCAGTCCACCAGATCCTGCAATGTCACTTTATCTACCACTCCACGGATGGCTTCATCCAGCTGTTTCCACAGAATAAACGTCACGCAGTCCTCCTGCCGCGGGCACCCTTCCGTTCCCTCATCCAGGCAGTCCACCGGACTTAAACTTCCTTCGGTCAGCCGAAGAATCATGCCTACCGTATAATCTTCCGGCTTTCTGGTGAGAAAATATCCCCCCTGCGGGCCGCGGATGCTCCGCACAAAGCCTGCTTTGTTCAGGATGGACATAATCTGTTCCATATATTTCTCCGAAATATCCTGTCGCTCGGCAATCTCTTTCACACGCACCGGTTTTCCGGAATCGGCAAGCGCCATATCCAGCATCATCCGAAGCGCATATCTTCCTCTTGTCGATATTTTCACGTCTGTTAACTCCTTACATTTCCTTATTTAATACTTTGATACTTCTTTTTAAAATACCCTGCATTTCTGCAATGGCAATTCCATAATTGGTAAATGGCACGCCCTGATCCTGGGCACATTTCATCCGGTAACGGACTTCCCGCTCATTGAGCATGCATCCGCCGCAGTGAATGACCAGCGCATAAGGGGACAGATCTTCCGGGAATTCTGTACCGGAGCAGGTCTCGATCTGCAGTTCCTTACCGGTATAGTTCCGAAGCCACCGCGGAATCTTCACACTGCCAATGTCGTCACACTGCCGATGATGGGTACAGCCTTCTGCAATGAGAATCTTATCTCCATCCTGCAGCTTTGCCACGGCCTCCACGCCATGCACCGCTTCCTCCAGAAATCCCTTATAACGGGCCATCAGAATGGAAAAGGAGGTGAGCAGAATATCATCCGGCACCTTTGCATCCACTTCTTTAAATACCTGGCTGTCGGTGATTACTAACGCCGGTGGCTCTTTCAGTGCCTGCAGTGTTTCCGTCAGCTCTGTGTTGCGGACGCAAAGAGCGGAAGCTCCTGCTTCCAGCACATCCCGGATTACCTGCTGCTGGGGTAAGATAAGGCGGCCTTTCGGCGCTGCCGTATCAATGGGAATAACCAGCACCACCACATCCCCCGGATGCAGAAGATCCCGCACCAGTTTCTTCTGCTCCGCAGAAGTCTGACCCAGATGGGCAATCTTCTCTTTCAGCTCCCAGATCTGAAAATGTTCCTGGGCGCTCACATAAATCTCCTGTTCGCCTGCCTCCGGAATTTCCTTTAATAAATCACTCTTATTCCAGGCAATGACATACGGAATCTCTTTCGCCCGGAACAGCTCTAAAAGTTCCTGATCGCAGGTTTTCAGTCCTTCCTGCACATCTGCCACCAGCACAGCCACGTCGGTTTTATTAAGGATTTGCCGGGTCTTCCGGACTCTTAATTCACCAAGCGATCCCTCATCGTCAAATCCAGGCGTATCAATAATAAGAACCGGCCCCATGGGAAGGAGTTCCATTGCCTTCCGGACCGGATCGGTAGTCGTTCCTTTGGTATCTGATACCACAGCAAGTTCCTGCCCGGTCACCGCATTGACCAGACTGGATTTACCTGCATTTCTTCTTCCGAAAAATCCAATATGCACCCGTTCACTTGACGGCGTATCATTCATTCCCATAAGCCAGCCTCCCCTCACATCGTACCAATTAGAAATCCTACTTCTATTATAGGATTTTTCCCGTTATAATACAATCTCAACTTTTTTCAGTTTTCTTTTGCAATTTTTTTAAATTCTATTGTGATTTTTTTTCAGATATTGTATCTTTAAAAAGAATGAGTCCTAATACTCTTAAGAGAAAGGAATTACTATGGAAAATACGAATTCAATCATGGATATCTTCGGAACAAATGTATTCAATGACAAGGCCATGAGACAGTACCTTCCCAAAAGCATCTATCACGAGCTTAGAAAAACCATCGAGGGAAGAAAAGAACTGGATCCGGCCATTGCCGACGTAGTGGCAGCTGCCATCAAGAAATGGGCCATTGAAAAAGGTGCAACTCATTACACCCACTGGTTTCAGCCTCTGACCGGTTTTACGGCTGAGAAGCATGATTCCTTCATTACCCCGCCCAATGAGGAAGGTTCTGTCCTCATGGAGTTCTCCGGTAAAGACCTGATCAAAGGCGAACCGGATGCATCTTCTTTCCCGTCCGGCGGACTGCGCGCCACCTTCGAAGCAAGAGGATACACCACCTGGGACTGCACTTCCCCGGCATTTATCCGCGAGGACGCTGCAGGTGCCATTCTCTGTATTCCTACCGCATTCTGTTCCTTCACCGGAGAAGCGCTGGATCAGAAAACCCCCCTTCTGCGTTCCATGGGTGCCATCCAGGAGCAGACCTTACGTCTCCTCCGCCTGTTCGGAAACACCACCTCTCATAAGGTGGTTCCCTCCATCGGTGCTGAGCAGGAGTATTTCCTGATTGACCGTGAAAAATATCTTCAGAGAAAAGACCTGATCTATACCGGCCGTACCCTGTTCGGCGCTATGCCGCCAAAGGGACAGGAGCTTGACGACCATTATTTTGGAACTCTGCGTCAGAGAGTCGGCGGTTACATGAGACAGGTCAACGAAGAGCTCTGGAAAATGGGTGTTCCGGCAAAAACCCAGCATAACGAAGTAGCTCCTGCCCAGCATGAGCTTGCTCCCATCTATGCAGAAGCCAATGTAGCAGCTGACCACAACCAGATTATGATGCAGACATTAAAGAGAGTTGCTGCTCAGCAGGGTCTGGTATGCCTGCTTCATGAGAAACCATTCGCCGGCGTCAATGGTTCCGGTAAACATAACAACTGGTCTCTGACCACGGACGATGGCATCAATCTTCTGGATCCTGGCAAACGTCCCCATGAGAACCGCCAGTTCCTGCTGATTCTTGCCTGCATCCTGAAAGCGGTTGATACCCATGCAGACCTGCTGCGTGAATCTGCAGCCAATGTAGGAAATGACCATCGTCTGGGTGCACATGAGGCTCCGCCCGCTATCATTTCCGTATTCCTCGGTGAGCAGCTGGATGACGTGCTCGATCAGCTTCTGAGCACCGGAAATGCCACTCACAGCCTGAAGGGTCACAAATTACATACCGGTGTAAAGACGCTTCCGGATTTCACAAAGGACGCTACCGACAGAAACCGTACTTCACCGTTCGCATTTACCAATAATAAATTCGAATTCCGTATGGTTGGTTCCAGAGATTCCGTGGCGCACTCCACCGTTGTCATCAACACCATCGTGGCAGAAGCTTTTGCAGACGCCTGCGATATTCTGGAGAAAGCAGATAACTTTGATGTTGCCCTTCACGACCTGACTATTCAGTACATTTCCGAACATCGGAAGATTATCTTCGGTGGAAACGGTTATGCAGAAGAGTGGGTAGAGGAAGCAAAACGCCGTGGTCTGCCGAACCTGAAATCCATGGTAGACGCTATCCCGGCTCTGGTTACCGACAAATCTGTCCAGATGTTCGAGCGGTTCCATGTATTCAATGAAGCAGAGCTTCATTCCCGTGCCGAGATCAAATATGAGGCTTACAGCAAAGCAGTCAACATTGAAGCACTGACCATGATTGATATGGCTGTGAAGCAGATCCTTCCGGCTGTTATCGAGTATACTGGTACGCTGTCCGGCATCATCCAGTCCTTAAAGGCTGTGGACGTTACTCCGACCGTTCAGACCGAACTGCTCAGAGACATTATGTCCCTGCTCAACGAAGCAAATGCTGCTGTCCGCGTACTCCGCAAGGTGACTTCAGAAGCATCTGGCATTCAGGACAATGAAGCGCGTGCTCACTACTATCATGAACATGTCATGACAGCTATGAACGATCTCCGCCAGCCGATCGATAAACTGGAAATGCTGGTTGATAAGGAAGTATGGCCGATGCCTTCTTACGGCGACCTGATGTTTGAAGTATA
>CAVFMZ010000126.1:0-7397 GCA_963623675.1 Firmicutes bacterium CAG:176
TCCATTGCAAGCCATCTGTTTGCAGTACTCCGTGAATTTGACGAGGATGGCGTGGACGCTATTTACTCAGAGTCTTTCCAGGCACCAGGCCTTGGAGAGGCCATTATGAACCGTTTGTTGAAAGCTGCAGGACACCAGAGAATTGATGTTTCTGACAGAATATAGGAGGACAAAAGAGATGTCAAAAGTAATGATTATGGATCACCCGTTAATTCAGCACAAGATCGGAATTATCCGTCGTCAGGAAACCGGTTCCAAAGATTTCCGTCAGCTGATCAGTGAAATTGCCATGCTGATGTGTTATGAGGCAACCAGAGACCTGAAACTGACAGACGTGGAGATTACAACTCCCATCAGCAAAATGACCGCAAAAGAGCTGGCAGGAAAGAAACTGGCAGTGGTTCCGATTCTCCGTGCAGGTCTTGGAATGGTAGACGGAATGCTTTCCATGATTCCGGCAGCAAAAGTAGGACATATCGGTCTTTACAGAAATGAAGAGACTCTGGAGCCGGTAGAATATTACTGCAAACTTCCGAAGGACTGTGCAGAGCGTGAAGTATTCGTCGTAGATCCTATGCTGGCAACCGGCGGCTCCGCAGCCGCAGCCATTACCATGCTGAAGAACAAAGGCGTAAAGAAAATCCGCTTTATGTGTATCGTGGCAGCTCCGCAGGGTATTGAGAGAATGAAGACCGAGCATCCGGACGTAGACCTGTATGTAGGCGCACTGGATGATCATCTGAATGAGGATGGATATATTGTACCTGGTCTGGGTGATGCGGGAGACCGTATCTTCGGTACCAAGTAGGAGGTATCATGAGCGAAAAGCGCAAAGATTATATTTCATGGGACGAGTACTTTATGGGGATCGCCCAGCTGTCTGCCATGCGTTCCAAGGATCCCAATACCCAGGTCGGCGCATGCATTGTCAGCAAAGAGAATAAAATTCTCTCCATGGGGTATAATGGATTTCCAAAAGGATGCGATGACGATGAGTATCCATGGAACCGGGACGGAGACGTCTACGACAGTAAATATGCATATGTAACACACAGCGAATTGAACGCCATACTGAATTATCGGGGCGGAAGTCTGGACGGGACCAAATTATATGTGACATTGTTCCCGTGTAATGAGTGTGCCAAGGCAATCATTCAGGCCGGAATAGAAGAACTGGTCTATGCGGATGATAAATATAATGGCACGCCCGCAAATCTGGCATCCCGCAGAATGTTAAAGTCTGCAGGCGTCAAAATGACTCCCTATCAGATGAGCGGAAGAGAGATTCGGCTGAAGGTGTAAGACACGGCTGCCGCCTTCTGCGGCAGCCATTTTTAATAGGAAAGAACGGAAATGACAAATTATAAATACTTGTCAATAATTTAACAAAAAGCCGGTTTTTTGTTGAAAACACACAAATGCTGTGCTACAATGATAAGAAATAGTTAAGAAATTGCTAAAAATTCTCAAAAAAGGTGGTGAGAGGATGCTGGAGGACGCTTTAAAATCAGTGAAGGAAGCGGAAGAAAAAGCCGGAGTTCTGATTCAGGATGCAGATGTAAAAGCAGCTTCCATTGTGGAAGAGGCAAAGGCAAAAGCAAAAGCTATGAAGGAAGAGACCGCTGCGAAGATCCGTTCCGGAAGTCTGGATGCTGAAGAGGCAGCCCGCAAGGACAGCGAGGCGAAGCTTGCAGAAGCAGAAGGCCAGGCTCAGAAAGAAGCAGATGCTTTGAGACAGCTGGTTGAACCGAAGCGGAAAGAGGCCGTTGAGGCCGTCATTACATCATTGGTGTAGACTGAAAAAAGAGAAAAAGGAGGGATGTGGATATGGCAATCGTGCAGATGCAGCGGATCAATATCTGTGCATTAAAGAAGAATCGGAAAGCGATCCTGGAACGTCTGCAGGAACTGGGAGCCATGGAGATCGATATCCAGCTGGAGGATGACAGCCTGTGTGAAAAGCAGGATGTGACAGGCTCCAGAGCATTGTTCGAGAGACGGGCTCAGACAGCAGACCAGGCGCTGGCTATTCTGAATGTGTATGCCCCGGAAAAGAAGGGTATGCTGGATTCACTGGCAGGAAAGCCGCTGGTCGAGAAAGAGCTGTTTGAGAAGGCAGCTGAAAATCAGGATCAGTATATGGAGACTGCTTCCAGAATTGTGACTCTGGACAAGCAGATCGCAGAGAGCAAAGCAGCGGTTCTGAAGATTCAGAATCAGGTGGAGGCTCTTACTCCGTGGCTGTCACTGACGGTTCCGGTAAGCTATACGGGAACCCGAAAGACTGCAGTGATGATAGGAACCATGCCGAACCCGCAGGATCAGCAGAGTGTTTTGAATCTGCTGGCCGGTGCAGTGCCGGATGTGGAGGCTGTGGATGTGGAACTCATTTCCACAGACAAAGATTTTACCTATCTGGCAGTGATCTGTATGAAGCAGGATGCCGGTAAGGTGGAGGAGACACTCCGGACAGGAGGATTTTCCAAACCGTCTTCACCTGTGCAGAAAGTTCCGGAAGCGTATAAGCAGGATCTGGAAGCAGAGATTGCAAAGGCACAGGAAGAGACAAAGCAGCTGGAAAGCGAACTCATGGAATGTGCAGTCAGCCGTCAGGATCTGGAGCTCATCTCCGATTACTATCGGGCAAGAGCAGACAAGTACCGGGTTCTGGGAGAGATCCCACAGACAGCGAGTACATTCGCCATCAGTGGTTACGTTCCTGCCGCAAAGGCAGACGCCATTGTAAAAGAACTGTCCGGGCACTATGGTGCAGCGGCAGAGACAGAAGGAATCAGGGAGGAAGAAGAACCTCCGGTACTCCTTCACAATAACCGGTTTTCTGAATCGGTGGAAGGTGTTCTGGCATCCTTTGGACTGCCGGCAAAAGGAGAGATTGATCCTACCTTCTTTACATCCATTTTTTATGTATTTTTGTTTGGACTTATGTTATCCGACGCAGCATACGGATTGATTGTATCCCTGGCTTGCGGCATTGTACTTCTGAAATTCCCGCGTATGGAAGAAAACCTGCGCAAGTCTGTTCAGCTGTTCTTCTGGTGTGGACTTTCCACCCTGTTCTGGGGCGTGATGTTTGGCGGCTATTTCGGAGACGCGCTGGATGTCATATCGGAGACGTTCTTTGGACATAAGATTTCGATTCCGGCCCTGTGGTTTGTACCGCTGAATGAGCCCATGAGAATGCTCCTGTACTCTATGCTGTTCGGTGTGATTCATCTGTTTGCCGGACTTGCCCTGAAAGGATACATGTGCATCAGGGATCATAAGTATGTGGATTTTGTATGTGATGTGATTTTCTGGTACATGCTTCTCCTGGGACTGATCGGACTTCTGATTCCGTCCAGCATGTTTGCAGGCATTGCAGGCAAGCAGATCGTGTTCCCGGCAGCATTAAATGCGGCAGCCAAATGGAGTGCGATCTTAGGAGCAGTGGGAATCGTCCTCTTCTCAGGAAGGGATAATAAGAATCCGGCTCTCCGGATTGCACTGGGTGCATACGATCTCTACAACATTACCGGATGGTTAAGTGATGTCCTTTCCTACTCCCGTTTGCTGGCTTTAGGCCTTGCAACCGGAGTAATCGCTTCTGTTATCAATCAGATGGGAAGCATGGGAGGAAAAAGTATCGTCGGAGTCGTTCTCTTTGCAGTTGTATTTGTGATCGGCCATACCTTTAACATGGCCATCAACCTGTTGGGTGCCTATGTACACACCTGCCGACTCCAGTACGTGGAGTTCTTTGGAAAATTTTATGAGGGCGGCGGAAAAGCGTTCGAGCCTTTCAAACTTAAAACAAAATATGTAGATCTCAAGGAGGAGAAATAATTATGTTAAGCAGTATTACTGGTAATGGATGGGCGTTAATCGGAGCAGCACTGGCAGTTATTCTGGCAGGATGCGGTTCTGCATATGGTGTAGGTGTTGCAGGTCAGGCAGCAGCAGGCGTTGTAACAGAAGATCCGGGCAAATTCGCTAAGGTTCTGGTTATTCAGCTGCTTCCGGGTACTCAGGGTATTTACGGTCTGCTGGTAGCATTCGTTGCACTTTCCAGATATGGTCTTTTGGGTGCGGCTTCCACAGAGCTTACCGTTGCAACCGGAATTATGGTTATGGCAGCCTGCCTTCCTATCGGAATTGTAGGTCTTGTATCTGCTATTCATCAGGGCAAAACTGCAGTGGCAGCAATCGGCATCGTAGCTAAGAAACCGGATCAGTTCGGTAAAGCAATGCTGTTCCCGGCAATGGTTGAGACCTATGCAATTCTGTCCCTGCTGATCTCTATCCTTGCACTTCCGACTGTATAGATCACCACAGGAATGTAAGGAGGGAAGCTTTAGAATGACCGGATTGGATAAGATTACAAGCCAGATTCAGGAAGAAGCCGAAGCCTCCGCGAAAGAGAGACTGGATGCTGCCAGTAAAGAGGCAGAGCAGATCCTGGCAGATGCGCGTGCTGCATGCGAAGTGATGGAGCAGGAAGCTGCAGAGAAAGCGGCAGCAGAGAAAGCAAACCAGGAAGGACGTGCACATTCCACAGCAGAGCAGAAGAGAAAGACAGCGCTGCTGCAGACCAAGCAGGAAATTATCGCGGAGGTCATTGGAAAAGCTTATGAGACTCTGAAAAATGAGGATACCCAGAGCTATTTCCTGACCATGGAGAAACTTTTAAACACGTATGCGCTTGCAGAGAGCGGAGAGATTTATTTCTCAGAAGCAGATCTTGCACGCATGCCGGCTGATTTTGAACAGAAGATCAAGGTAGCAGCCGAAGCAAAAGGCGGTAAGCTGGTGCTGAAAAAAGAGCCGAAGGCAATTCCGGATGGATTTGTCCTGGTGTACGGCGGTGTGGAAGAGAACTGTACACTGAAAGCTCTGTTTGATGGAAAGAGAGATCAGCTGCAGGATAAAGTAAACGAGATTTTATTTTTATAAAAAAGCAGATTCGCCATAGAAGGAGGGTTATCATTGTCTGACACAAAGTATACCTATGCGGTTGCGCGAATCCGTGCTTTGGAGGTATCCCTGTTTTCTTCTTCCACCATTGAGCAGCTGATTGCATGCAAGGATATGGAGAGTTGTCTCCGTTTCCTGGGCGAGCATGGCTGGGGCGGCGTGGACACGTCCATGGACGCAGATGCCATCCTTTCAAGGGAGCAGGAGAAGATCTGGGAGACCATCGGGGAAATGCAGGTGGATATGAGCGTATTCGACGTTCTGTCCTATCCGAACTGGTTCCACAATCTGAAAGCGGCAGTGAAAGAAGTATGTACCGGCAGAAGTGGTGCCAATATTTACTTTGAGGGAACGCCGATTCCGAAGAACGAGATGATACGGATCGTCAGGGAAAAGGATTTTCAGGCACTTCCGGAAAATATGAGAGAAGCGGCACGCGAGGCGACAGACACGCTGCTTCACTCCGGGGACGGACAGCTCTGCGACGTCATCATTGACCGTGCAGCGCTGGAAGCAGTCCTGGAGGCTGGCAATCGTTCCAAGGCAGCCATCATCCGTGATTATGCGGAGTCAACGGTTGCCGTTGCCAACATCAAGATTGCAGTCCGCTGCTGTAAGACCGGAAAGTCACTGGAATTTATGAAGAGAGCCATGGCTCCCTGCAAGACTCTGAATGTGGAGCGTCTGGCCCATGCAGCTCTGGCCGGAATGGATTCTGTTATGGAATACCTGAACGGAGCAGGATACGCAGAGGCGGCAGATGCCATCAAAGAATCGCCGTCCGCATTTGAACGGTGGTGTGACAACAGGATTATCGAGACCATCAAACCGCAGAAGACCAATCCGTTTTCTGTTGGTCCGCTGGTTGCATATGTAATCGCAAGACAGAATGAAATCAAAACGGTGAGAATCATTCTTACCTGTAAGCAGAACGGCTTATCAGATGATTCTATCCGGGAAAGGGTAAGGGAGATGTATGTATAAGATCGCAGTAATGGGCGCATACGACAGCATCTACGGATTCGCTTCGCTGGGCCTGGACATTCATCCCGTATCCGACATCCAGGAAGGAGAAGAGGAGTTAAGAAGACTGGCATCCGGTGATTATGCCGTAATCTACATTACGGAAGCACTGGCAGCACAGATTCCTCATGAGATAGCCAGATATCGGGAGCAGGTTCTTCCGGCCATTATCCAGATCCCGGGTGTGTCCGGTAATACGGGCGCCGGAATTGCAGGCGTAAAGAAGTCGGTAGAACAGGCCGTCGGTTCGGACATACTGTTCGGAAATGATTAGAAAGCAGGTGAATTCTTTCAATGAGTAAAGGCACGATAAAGAAAGTAGCAGGACCTCTGGTTATCGCCGAGGGAATGCGCGATGCCAACATGTACGACGTAGTTCGTGTAAGTGAGCAGCGTCTGATTGGTGAGATCATCGAGATGCACGGTGATCAGGCATCTATTCAGGTATATGAGGAGACAGCAGGCCTTGGACCGGGCGAGCCGGTAGAATCTACCGAGATGCCGCTGTCCGTAGAACTTGGACCGGGTCTGATTACCAGCATTTATGATGGTATTCAGCGCCCGCTGGATGATATCATGAAAGTGTGCGGAAACAACCTGAAACGTGGTGTGGAAGTTCCGTCCCTGAAACGTGATAAAAAATGGAACTTCGTTCCGACTGCAAAAGTGGGCGACGAGGTAGAAGCCGGCGACATCATTGGTACCGTTCAGGAGACCGAGGTTGTTGAGCAGAGAATCATGATTCCTTATGGTATCGAGGGAACCATCAAAGAGATTAAGGCAGGAGAGTTCACTGTAGAAGAAGTGGTAGCGGTTGTTTCCACCAAAGACGGTGACAAAGATGTATTCCTGATGCAGAAATGGCCGGTTCGTAAAGGCCGTCCGTACAAGAAAAAACTTCCGCCGACCATGCCGCTGGTAACTGGTCAGCGAGTTGTCGATATGTTCTTCCCCATCGCAAAAGGTGGTGTGGCAGCCGTACCGGGACCCTTCGGTTCAGGTAAGACCGTTATCCAGCATCAGCTTGCAAAATGGGCAGAGGCAGATATCGTAGTTTACATCGGATGCGGTGAGCGTGGAAATGAGATGACCGACGTTCTGAACGAGTTCCCGGAACTGAAGGACCCGAAGACCGGAAAGTCCCTGATGGAGCGTACCGTTCTGATTGCCAATACATCCGATATGCCGGTTGCTGCACGTGAGGCATCTATTTACACCGGTATTACCATTGCAGAGTATTTCCGTGATATGGGTTATTCCGTAGCACTGATGGCAGACTCCACTTCCCGTTGGGCCGAGGCACTTCGTGAGATGTCCGGACGTCTGGAGGAGATGCCTGGTGAGGAAGGTTATCCGGCATACTTAGGTTCCCGTCTGGCACAGTTCTATGAAAGAGCCGGACA
>CAVFMZ010000127.1:0-3004 GCA_963623675.1 Firmicutes bacterium CAG:176
AAAATGGAACAGTATAAACAGGAATTTATTGAATTTATGGTAGATTGTGACGTGCTGAAATTTGGCGAGTTCACGTTAAAGAGTGGCAGAAAATCCCCGTTTTTCATGAACGCAGGCGCTTATGTAACCGGTTCCCAGTTAAAGAAGCTGGGTGAGTATTATGCACATGCCATTCATGACAAATACGGCGACGACTTCGACGTACTGTTCGGACCGGCTTACAAGGGCATTCCGCTGAGCGTGGTTACTGCCATTGCTTACAGCGAACTCTTCGGAAAAGAGATCCGTTACTGCTCCGACCGGAAAGAGGAGAAGGATCATGGCGCTGACAAGGGAAGCTTCCTGGGAAGCAAATTAAAAGACGGCGACCGCGTTGTCATGATCGAGGATGTTACCACTTCCGGAAAATCCATGGAGGAGACCGTGCCGAAGGTAAAAGGCGCAGCCGATGTGGAGATCGTAGGACTTATGGTATCCCTGGACCGTATGGAAGTTGGAAAGGGCGGCGTGAAATGCGCGCTCGACGAGGTAAAAGATCTCTACGGATTCCCAACCAATGCTATCGTAACCATGGCAGATGTGGTAGAATATCTGTATAATCGTCCGTACAAGGGCAAAGTCATCATCGATGACACATTAAAAGCCGCCATCGATGCATACTATGAACAGTACGGAGCAAAATAAGGGAGGTAACTTCTGCATGAACAATGAGAAAACCTATAAATTAATGGGACGTGTAGGCGGCGGTACGCTGGCGCTCGGCATTATTGTGCTGGTGACTGGTGTGGTTACCGGAATTCTGACGATTGTAAATGGCGCACGCCTTTTAAAAGGAAAATCTGATTTGATGTTTTAAGGCTGGGAGGGGCATGATGCGCCCCTCCCTTTGACGCCTTGTAAAGGAGATTTGGTGAAAGAGAAAACGGAGAAAAAAATCCGGTTCTGGTGCAGAATTTTTCTCGGTGTTTATCTGGTGCTGCTGGTCTATTTCCTAATCTTTTCAGAAGAATGGGGACGCGCATTTATGGAAGGGGAATACCGGTACAATCTGATTCCATTTCAGGAGATTGGCCGTTACCTTCGTTACAGGGAACAGATCGGCAATGGATATGTATTTTTGAATCTGGGTGGAAACGTCATCGGGTTTATCCCCTTTGGCGCGCTGCTTCCTGCCATCAGCCGGAAGCCGTCCGGATTTTTACGAACGGCGTTTATCGGATTTGAATTAAGCCTGATGATAGAATTGTCGCAGCTGGTACTGAAAGTGGGCAGCTGCGATGTGGACGATGTCCTGTTAAATACACTGGGATGCTGTCTGGGATACGGATTGTATCGCCTGATAAAATGGCATCGGAGGATGAAGAAACATGTGGAATAAGAAAAAAATCCGGTTCACGGATAAAAAACATTCCCGTCAGGGAATCATATCCAGTGGACTTGGTGGGGCTGCGCTGCTGCTTTTTGCAGCGTCTGTTGCGGCAGCTTATATACGAAGCGGTCAGGCGGGAAGACTCATTGCCGTGACCGGATTTCTGGCCATGCTGTGTGCCTGCGCCGGATTATATTATGGAGTTATGGGATATCGGGAGGAAGGAACCTACCGGTTATTTCCGCGGCTGGGCTGCGGACTGAATTTCCTGCTGCTGGCAGGATTTGTATCGATCTACATTTTAGGATGGTGACAACATGGAAGAAAGAGAAGATTTAAAAGAGCGCATGGATCTGGCGATGGAGCGTATCCACCAGATCGCGGTAAATCCGGAAGTGGAGGGCCCGGCAGGGGATTATTTTAAAAGAACAGCGCAGTTTATAGAACTGGTACTGACGAAGAGAGACTGGGAAAATGCATCCCTTGCAGAGCTTCAGAAATGGAACCGGGAGCTGTATGCGGATATTGAAGGGGAAGCTTACGAAGAGAGTTTTGCCAACCCGGCCTATGCCGTGCGGATGTTGGGGGATGGCGTGGGACAGATTCTGTCCTTTGTCTATACCGAGATCCGCGGTATGATTGTCTATGCATTTGAGGGAAGAGAAGAGGAACTGCTCATTCATATGGAACTGTTCCTGCAGATTCACAGCGAGTATGCAGACGGCGAGCAGCCGGAGGAGGAGCGTCTCCGCCAGGATGTGTACTGGTTTGTCAGCGATTACAGCGATGTGATGGCTGCTTACCGGGTGCGTGAGCAGGTGGATCCGTCCCTGTCTTTTGCAAGAGACATTATTATGAACGCGGATTTGTCTGATCCGCGCTATCTTTATCAGTTTGGCGAGTATATCAGCGAGACGGAGCTGAAGACCAGCGCCTTTTTAAATACTCTTCCGGAGGAGGAGATTCAGAAGCTGGCTTCGGTCTTCACGGAAGGCTATCGAATTGGATTTGTGGCCAATGGCAAAGATCTGTCAAAGAAAAAGACCGTGAACATCCGTTACTGCCTGGGTTTTGAGCGGATTATCCGCCAGGCGGTGAAAAATTTTGCAGACATGGACCTTGAGAGCATTATTTACCGGGCTGCTGTGAGCAGAGTCAATATGCGGGAAAATAATAAGATTGGCTATTACGCAAGTTCCCCGAACCGCCAGTACGATTATGACCACAAGGGCGACGCGGCGCTTTTCATGGATAAGGCATTTGTGGAGCGGAAGCTGGGTGTCATGAAGACTACCTTTGAAGAATACAAGGAACTGTCCAAAGGCCATGCAGGCCCGGCGGTTATGGAAATCTTCGGAGAAAAGCCCTTTGAGCCACAGGGCAAAGAAGAAGCGCTGAAGCTTGACGAGAAGCAGCAGAAAAATCAGGTGACCCTGAACAGCAAGGCCGGTCAGATGACCAACGAATACATTCCGGGCGAGGAGCGCAGCTTTACGATTATCGCATTCCCGGTGCCGGATATTGGGGAACAGTTTGAAGAGATTTTCCGGGAGACTGTAAAAATCAACACGCTGGACTATCATACCTACCAGAGAATCCAGCAGACCATCATCGACGCGCTGGACAAAGGAACTT
>CAVFMZ010000127.1:3246-7316 GCA_963623675.1 Firmicutes bacterium CAG:176
CGGGATTATACCTGCAGCAATTATGAGAAGGAAGAGGAGAACCGACGTTACATTCAGGAAAATGTACTGTTCCACCACGAAACCCTTCCTATGGGAGAGTTCGCCATCGGAACCAACACTACGGCCTATGTCACCGCCAGAAAATATGGCATCGAGGCGTGCATGCCGATCCTGATCGCAGAAAAGACCGGTCCCCATTTCGCTGTAGGCGATACCTGTTATTCTTGGGAAGAAGATACCGATACCTTCAATCCGGACGGAAAACGGATCATCGCAAAAGAAAATGAATGCTCCGCCCTTCGAAAAGAAGACATGAGCAAGGCATATTTCAACTGCCACACGGACATTACCATTCCTTACGATGAACTGGAATCCATTACCGTCATCCATGCCGACGGCACCACCGAGGACATCATCCGTGATGGAAGATTCGTCCTGCCGGGCACGGAAGAACTGAACGTACCGTTGGATGAGTATAATATGTAGGTGACAAGGATGTAACCGTATGTGAAAGGAACGTCCGCAGTCACCGTATATTAGACGATTATAATGAGTACAACTCTTGACAATTATATAAAGTCCCTGTAATATAACTTATAAGTAAAAATACTATTATTAATATGACTTATAAGTGAAGCTAATAAACCATCCCGCAGTCCCAGGGACAGCGCGGGAAAATATCTGATTACATGGAGGAGATTTACGATGGCAAAAGTAGGAATTGTCATGGGCAGCGATTCAGATATGCCCATCATGAGCAAAGCAGCAGACGTACTTGCAAAACTTGGCGTGGATTTTGAGATGACGATCATTTCCGCCCACAGAGAGCCGGACGTATTCTTTGAATATGCGAAAAGCGCAGAGAGCAAAGGCTTCAAAGTAATTATCGCAGGCGCCGGAAAAGCGGCTCACCTTCCGGGCATGTGTGCAGCGATTTTCCCGCTTCCGGTCATCGGAATCCCCATGAAGACCTCCGACCTGGGCGGCGTGGATTCCCTGTACTCCATCGTACAGATGCCGACCGGTATTCCGGTAGCAACCGTAGCCATTAACGGCGGAGCCAATGCAGGCATTCTGGCAGCAAAGATTTTGGCAACTTCCGATCCGGAGCTTCTGGAGCGCCTGAAAAAATACTCTGAAGATATGAAAGAGGAAGTAGAAGGCAAAGCAAAGAAACTGGACGAAATCGGATACAAAGAATATCTGAAACAGATGTAGATGCAAAGGGATAAGGAGGAACATAGAATGGATTACAAGAATGCAGGTGTGGATATTGAGGCTGGTTACAAATCAGTAGAACTCATGAAAGAGCATGTAAAAGCAACCATGAGACCGGAAGTCCTTGGCGGACTGGGCGGATTCTCCGGTGCATTTTCCTTAAATGCCATCAAAGACATGGAAGATCCGGTGCTGCTGTCCGGAACCGATGGCTGCGGAACCAAAGTAAAACTGGCATTTCTTATGGATAAACATGATACTATCGGTATCGACGCAGTTGCCATGTGCGTCAACGACGTAGCATGTGCAGGCGGCGAGCCGCTGTTCTTCCTTGACTATATTGCCTGTGGCAAGAACTATCCGGAGAAAATTGCAGAGATCGTAAAAGGTGTGGCAGAAGGCTGCAAACAGGCAGGCGCTGCACTCATCGGCGGCGAGACTGCAGAGCATCCGGGACTGATGCCGGAGGACGAGTACGATCTGGCCGGATTCGCAGTTGGCGTCGTTGACAAAAAAGATCTGATCACCGGAGAGAACATCAAACCGGGTGATACCCTTATCGGTATTGCATCCTCCGGAATCCACAGCAATGGATTCTCCCTGGTAAGAAAAGTGTTCCGCATGAGCGAGGAAGCACTGAATACATATTATGACAATCTGGGCGCTACTCTTGGTGAGACTCTCATTACTCCCACCAGAATCTATGTGAAAGCATTAAAGAGCGTCAAAGAAGCAGGCGTGACCGTCAAAGGCTGCAGCCATATCACCGGCGGCGGATTTTATGAGAACATTCCGAGAATGCTTCCGGACGGCGTGCGCGCAGTTGTGAAGAAAGACAGCTACCCGGTACTTCCGATCTTCAAAATGTTACAGGAAGAGGGAAATATTACCGAAGAAATGATGTACAACACCTTCAACATGGGACTTGGCATGGTTCTGGCCGTTGATCCGGCAGATGTGGACAAGACCATGGAGGCACTGAAGGCAGCAGGCGAGACCCCGTATGTGGTTGGTTCTGTAGAAGCAGGCGAGAAGGGTGTGACCTTATGTTAAAACTGGCAGTGCTGGTATCCGGCGGCGGCACCAATCTGCAGGCTATCATCGATTCCATTGCAGACGGACGGATTACCAATGCGGAGATCAAAGTGGTCATCAGTAATAATAAAAATGCCTATGCACTGGAGCGGGCGGCCAAAGCAGGCATCCCGGCAAAGGCATTAAGCCCGAAGGATTTTCCGGACAGAGAGGCATTTAACGAGGCGCTTCTGCAGGCACTCATCGATTCAGAAGCAGACCTGGTAGTGCTGGCAGGCTGTCTGGTTGTGATTCCGCCGAAGATTGTGGAACATTTTAAAAACCGGATCATCAACATTCATCCGTCCCTGATTCCTTCTTTCTGCGGAAAAGATTATTACGGACTGAAGGTACATGAAGGCGTGTTGAACAGAGGCGTAAAAGTAACCGGTGCCACAGTACATTTTGTGGATGACGGAACCGATACGGGCCCCATTATTCTGCAGAAAGCAGTGGAGGTGCATCAGGATGATACACCGAAGACCCTGCAGCTGCGGGTAATGGAAGAGGCAGAATGGGTGATCATGCCCAAAGCCATTGATCTGATAGCAAACGGCAAAGTGAAAGTAGAGGGCGGCAAAGCTCTGATTGAACAGTAAGAGAGGCATTCATATGAAAATTTTGATTGTTGGAAGCGGCGGAAGAGAACATGCACTGGCATGGAAGATTGCACAGAGTCCGAAAGCAGAGAAAATCTACTGCGCACCGGGCAATGCGGGAATCGCAGAGTATGCGGAGTGCGTGGATATCGGCGCCATGGAGTTCGATAAACTGGCAGCATTTGCAAAAGAAAAAGAGATCGACCTGACGGTCATCGGTATGGATGATCCGCTGGTAGGCGGTATTGTGGACGTATTTGAGGCACAGGGCCTGCGCGTCTTCGGACCGCGGAAAAATGCCGCAATCCTGGAAGGTTCCAAAGCATTTTCCAAAGACCTCATGAAGAAATACGACATTCCGACTGCAGCTTATGAGAATTTTGATGATCCGGAGAAAGCACTTGCTTATCTGGAGCATGCAGATTTCCCGATTGTCCTGAAAGCAGACGGACTGGCACTTGGAAAAGGCGTGCTCATCTGCAACACGCTGGAAGAGGCAAAGGATGGCGTGAAATCCATCATGCTGGATAAGAAATTCGGCAGCGCCGGCAATCAGATGGTCATTGAAGAGTTCATGACCGGTCGTGAGGTATCTGTATTAAGTTTCGTAGACGGCAAGACCATCCGCATCATGACCTCCGCACAGGATCATAAGCGTGCGCTGGACGGCGATCAGGGACTCAATACCGGCGGTATGGGAACCTTCTCCCCGAGCCCGTTCTATACAGAAGAAGTAGATGCATTCTGTAAGAAATATATTTATCAGAAGACCGTAGACGCTATGGCAGCAGAGGGCAGAGAGTTTAAAGGCATTATTTTCTTTGGTCTCATGCTCACCCCGAAGGGACCCAAAGTCCTGGAGTATAATGCCAGATTCGGTGATCCGGAGGCGCAGGTTGTCCTGCCCCGTATGAAAAATGATATCATCGACGTCTTTGAGGCATGCGTGGACGGCACCCTCGACCAGATCGAGCTGGAGTTCGAGGATAACGCAGCAGTCTGCGTCGTACTGGCATCCGATGGCTATCCGGTAAAATACGACAAAGGCCTGGAGATCAGAGGCCTTGAGAACTTCAAGGACAAAGAAGGCTACTATGTCTTCCATGCCGGAACCAAGTTCAAAGACGGCAAGATCGTCACCAACGGCGGCCGCGTCCTTGGCGTGGTAGCAACCGGAGA
>CAVFMZ010000128.1:0-7293 GCA_963623675.1 Firmicutes bacterium CAG:176
GCAGAAGAGAAAAAAATACAGACCTCAGGTGAAACCGTAGGATCCATGATTGCGCAGGCAATTCGAAATGGAATTGCATCAGGAAAATATCTGCCAGGGGAAAAGGTAAAAGAGACAGAACTCTGTAAGGTATTTGGAGTCAGTCGCACACCGGTTCGTGAGGCGTTTCGCATGCTTCAAAATGATGGAACGCTGATCTATACACCACAACGAGGTGTACATGTGGCGCAATTTGGACCAGAAGAAGCAGGAAATTTGCAACAGATCCGAATTGCATTGGAAATGATATCGGTGAAAAATGCAGCTCCTTTTGCATCAGAACAGGATGTTCAGGAATTGCGAAAGATTAATGAACAAATTAGGGCATTTAATCCCTCAAATCCGCAGCAGACAAATCATTTGGATATGGAATTTCATTTAAAAATTGCTCGGATCGGCCGTAATCCATATGTCGCAGAGTTTCTGTCTAATATATTAGAACGTTATAAAGTCTCCGGCTATATGTTAGCGTTTAAAGCAGAACGGGTACCACATACCTGGAGGGAGCATGAGGATATTTTATATGCCTTGGAACATCATGATGCGGTTTTAGCAGAGAAATATATGAGTATTCATTTTCATTTCAGTACGATTGCACAAGAACAAAAGATGCAGGAATACCTGGAAAAACATAAAAAGAAATATTCAAAGTAAAAGTATACATCTTAACACATATAAGAAAGATCAGTTCTGAAAAATGAATTGATCTTTTTTTGTATAAGAAAAACAATGAATACATAATGGCGGATTATAATACTTATTATGCAGTTTTAACAATAAAATGTATACATATTTGGCGCAATAGTATATGGACGATATAAACGAAATGAATTAAAATGTATACAAACAAAAGGAGGGGGAGTATTAAAAAGGAGTAAAATCAACAAAATGTATACATATTGAGGAGGAGAAATGTACGATTCACTATTTACCCCAATGAAAATAGGCAGTCTGGAAATCAAAAACCGTTTTGTCATGCCGCCTATGGACAGCCATCTGATGAATACGAACCATGAATTTACAGAAAGGGCCTGTGCTTATTACCGGGAACGTGCCCTGGGCGGTTTCGGACTGCTGATTACCGAATATCTCTGTGTCAGTGAGGAAGGATTGGCCAGTGATATTCAGGGTGGTATTTATGATGACCGTTTTCTGCCGGGGCTGACCCGCCTGACCAGTGAAGTGCATGAAGCGGGTGGAAAAATTTTTGCGCAGCTTCAGCATTCCGGTCGGATGAAAGGGCTTGATACAGGAAGCGGCGTGGCGGTAGGCGCCAGTTCCATTCCGGCTCCGGGTAAGCTGCAGCGGGTGCATGAACTGACAACGGAGGAAGTACAGACGGTAATCCACAAATTTATCCAGGCTGCCATGCGTGCGCAGAAAGCCGGATTTGATGGTGTAGAGGTGCATGCGGCGCACGGTTATCTGCTGGCACAGTTCCTTACAAGAGGAGTAAACAACCGTGTGGACTGTTATGGAGGAACTGTGACAAACCGGATGCGGATTGTCTGTGAGATCATCCGAGGAATCAAGAAAGCCTGCGGAGAGGCATATCCAGTCAGTGTCCGTTTCAGTACCCTGGAAAACGGTGTGGGTGGAAATTCCGTGGAAGATGCGAAAGCACAGACAGTTCTTGCGGAGAAGGCCGGGGCGGATGTAATCCATGTATCCAATGGAATACCGATTCATTCCTATTATGATGATCCGGGGTACAACCTGGAAATGACAAAGGTGATCCGGCAGTGTGTTTCCGTGCCGGTGATTGCTGTTGGACGCATTAACGATCCGACTGCTGCCTGGAATGCAGTAGAGAGTGGGTGTACAGATTTTGTAGCGCTGGGAAGACAGTCTGTCTGCGATCCGTATTTCCCGGAGAAGGTTCGGGAAGGGCGGCTGAATGAAATCTTTACCTGTACGGGATGCCTGCAGCGCTGCCTTTACCGTAATTCCTTCGAGGAGGGAGAGGGCGTTTCCTGTATGATCAATCCGTTCAGCGGAAAGGAAACAACCTGGAAGTTAGAGAAAGCGGAGCAGAAGAAAAAGATTGCAGTGGCCGGTGCGGGTCCTGCAGGGCTTCAGGCGGCATGGATTCTTGCAAAACGTGGACATGATGTGACGGTATTTGAAAAGGAAAGCACCGCAGGCGGGCAGTATCGCCTGGCCAGTGTGCCGACCGCGAAAAAAGAATTGGCCAGAACTATTCTGACGTATCGGACGCTGGGTGAAAAATATGGTGTTTCCATGGTTTACGGAGAGGAAATCCACGGAGAAGAATTAAAGCAGATGGGATTTGACGCAGTCATTGATGCGACCGGCGCAGTTCCGCTGATTCCGAATATTCCGGGAATCCATGGAGCGCATGTGTGCCTGGCCAGTGAGGTTTTATCATTCCAACAGCTCCTTTCCGGAAAGCAGGTGCTGGTTCTTGGTGCTGGCCTGGTGGGAGCCGAAACGGCAGAACTGCTGAGTGATTACGGAAATAAAGTAACCATTGTAGATATGCTGGACCGTGTAGCACCGCTGTCACCTGGACGGACCCGTTTGGATCTGCTTCACCATATGAAGGAATGTGGAATCCGGCAGATTTTGAACAGTAAAGTGGTTGAAATTATGGATGACGGGATTATTTATGAGCAGAACGGGGAACAGATGCGGTTAAGTGGTTATGACAGCATAGTTCTTGCGTTTGGTACCAGAAGCAATGGAAAGCTTGCCGAAGAACTTTCCGGCAGTGAAATGAAGGTATTCGCAATCGGGGACGCAAAGAAAGCCGGAGATGCAAAAAAGGCAATTTACGAAGCTACAAAGCTGGCATTGGAATTATAAAATCAGAAAAACAGGAGGCAGCAATGAAAAAGTGGTGGATGGAACACAAGTTTCGTATGATCCAGAACAATCTGCGGGATATTGATGGTTCTATGGATGTGGAATACGAAGTGAAGATGCTGAAGGAATTTGGCGCAAATGTTCTGCAGATTGGCTGTGGAGGCATCAGTTCTTTTGTGGATGAAGATATGGATTTTCAGATTAAAAGTCCATATTTAAAACCGGATCAGTTTGGCCGTATGGTAAAGGCATGCAAGGAAAATGGAATCCGGGTGATCGCGCGGTTTGATGTGAGCAAGGTTCATGAAAGCCTGGCGAAAAAGCATCCGGAATGGATGACAAGACGTGCCGATGGAAGCATGGTGTATTTCAATGGTACAGTGGCCACCTGTCTGAATGGAGAGTATCAGCAGGTGAAGACGATGGAACTGATCCGCACAGTATTAAAGAAATATCCGGTGGACGCGATTTTCTTCAATATGTTTGGTTATCAGACCAGGGATTACGATGGAAAATATGTGGGGATCTGTCAGTGCGAAAGCTGCAGGCAGCGTTTCCGCGATATGTATGGGGCAGAACTTCCGAAAGAAGAAAATGAACAGGATCCCGTTTATCAGCTTTATAAGGAATTCCAGAAAAAAACGGTAACTTATATTTTGAAGAAAATCCGCCAGACCATTGATGAGATCAATCCGAATATTGCGCTTAGTACTTATTCTCATTACAATGTAGATATTATCAGAAATGAGTCGAATTCCGCGGTAGACAGACCATATCCATTCTGGATTTATTCCGCATCCGACAACACCGCAACCGTGAACGGAACGTTCCGGAATAAGGTTGCAAGCAACTGCGCAATCAATGCGGTGGATATTCCGTACCGGTTTATGGGAGTATCGGATGAGCTGAACCGCATCCGTCTATACGAAGATATGGCAAATGGCTCCAATCTGGACTGGTGCATCATCGGTTCTTTTGAAGATTATCCGGACCGCAGCAACTACGAAGGCGTAAAGGAAATTTTCCACTATCAGGAACGATATCAGAAATATTTTGATGCCCTTGCTTCGGACGCGAAGGTACTGCTGCTCCAGCCGAAAGCCCCTTATGAGTGGTTATATTCTTCGGAATACAGGGGAATTTTCCGTATGCTGAAGGAGGCGCATATCCGCTTTGATGTGGCGCTGGCCTCCGAACTGGATGAATGCGCAAAGCGCCTGAAACAGTATGAACTGATTATTCTTCCGGAGATTACATCCCTGGAAAGCCAGAGTTTTATCCGCAAGTTAAAGGAATCAAAGGCCGTGATCCTGGCAACCGGAATCAGCCTGCAGGAAGATCCGATCCTGTTAAAAGATGTATTTGGCCAGAAGCTTCTGGAGCGCGTGGAACAGGTACGGGGAAGCTATTTCCAGACAACTCCGAAAATGGTTTTTCAGTCCATGAAAGATCAGGACTGGATTTATCTGGACAAAGAATTTTACTTAACAGAAGGCGAAGGAGAAAAAATCTTGCCATTTGTCAGCCCGTCTACCTATGGTCCGCCAGAGCGCTGCTTTGGACATAAGCTTACAGCAATTCCGGGAGCAGTTATTTATCAGAAGCGGCATATTTATCTGCCGTGGAAACCGGGAACACTGTACTACCAGCACGGTTATGAGGCATTTAAAAAGATTATCCTGGATCTGATTTCCTATGAAGGTATTCAGGATGAGTCCTTTGAGACAGATGCGCATCCGTCCGTGGAAGTATTTTATAATCCGTGCGGAGATGGAAAATACCTGCTTCAGATGATCAATTTAAGCGGATTTAATGGAACAACGGTAGGAAAGCCGGTGATTCAGCGAGACATCACAGTGACCTGGAAGGCAGAAAAGCCGATTTCCGTAACGGAATTAAAACCGGATGGGGAAGCGAAACAGAACAGCAGCGATGTGCTCAGGATACCGGAACTGAACCGGTATTGTGCATACCTGATTGAATTTTAAACGGGAGAAGGGAGTTCGTTATGAGTACAGAGAAGAAGATGAATGAGAATGTGGCTCTGGGTGCTGGCGAGATGGTCGCCTACAGTATGGGTGGTTTTGGACGAGGCATTTTTAACGCGGTGGCCATGAGCCTGTTAAACTATTTCTATACCAATTCCATTGGAATGTCCGCAGGTATTGTCGGTATGGTGTTCATGCTGTCACGTATCCTGGATGGCGTAACAGATGTGACGGTTGGTGTGCTGACAGACAAGATCCGTACAAAATACGGAAAAGCAAGAAACTGGGTACTCTGGTCCGCTCTTCCGTTTGGTATCGCAACCATGTTGTTGTTTACTGTACCGGATGTATCGGTCACCGGAAAGGTGATTTACATTGTTGTGACCTATAACCTGGTAACCAGTATTCTTGGAACACTGTTTTATGTTCCGCATATGACGCTTCCGGCTCTGATGACGAAGAACCAGACATCCCGGGCCCAGCTTACGATTATCAACCAGATTTTTTCAAATGTGGCAAGCCTGATTCCGTCCATGATCCTGCTTCCGGCAGCACTCAGTATGGGAGGAACCCAGACCGCCTGGATCAAAACAGTTCTTCCGGTAATTCCGATTGGTGTTATTTCCATGCTGATCTGCTTCGCATTCACAAGAGAGCGTGTACATATGGCGGAGGCAGCTCCGAAGGCGAAGAAGGAAACTCAGTCCTATGGGGTTAAAAAGCTGTTATCCTTACTGCTTGGCAATAAGTACTGGCTGATGGTACTTGGTATTTTTATCTTTGATGCGCTGAGCAACAACTTTTTCTTTGCATCCAGTGTTTACTATTGCCAGTATATTCTGCATTCTACTACAGCGGCCGGAAGCCTGACTATGATTTATACGGTTGCAGTTATGATTGCGCTGTTTTTGGCAGGACCGTCTGTAAAAAAGATGAGCAAACGCAATATTTTCATGGCAGGTGCAGTGATCAAGACCCTGGGGCTGATTCTGGTGATCGTGCTGCCGGCCAGTGTGGGATCATTCCTGGTTGGACGTGGAATTGCCGGATTTGGAACTGGTCTGACTTATGCAACCATGTATGCGTTTGTTCCGGATACCATGGAGTACGGTGAGTGGAAGACCGGGGTACGCCTTGAGGGTACCCTGCAGAGCGCATGCAGCATCGGCGCTAAATTTGGCGTAGGCGTTGCGCCTGGAATTGTCGGTATTCTGATGGATGTTGCGAAATATGACGGACTGGCAGCAGAGCAGTCTGCAGAAGCACTGAACGTTATCCGGATTTGTGCAACCTGGATGCCTGCAATCTTTGCGGCAGTTCTGATTGTTTTGAGCTATTTCTATGATCTGGATAAAAAGTACAGCGGTATTATGGCAGATCTGGAGACGCGGAAAGCTGTAGAAACACAGTAGAATCATGACAGAGGAGTGTGTAGAATATGAATACATGGCATTGCATTACAATCGGTCATTTATCACGCAATAAATTCTGGGGAGAGGCAGAATATGGCTTCTTCCATCCGGTACTTGCCACCAGCACAGTGATTCAGTCGGAACATGGAACTATTCTGGTGGACCCATCTATGGAAGCAAAGAGTATGGGAGAGGCAGTATTTCACTGCAGCGGAGTAAAGCCGGAAGAAATTGATCTGGTTTACTGCACCCATATGCATGCGGATCACTGGATGGGGCTGGATGCGTTTCCAAATGCGCATGTATTTATGCCAGAAGAAGATGTGGCATATCTGCGTGGAATTCGTTCCAGCATGAATCCGGAGATGCAGAAAGCACTTGGCCGGATTCAGGGTGTTCAGAATGAACTGGTGCCGGGATTTAAACTGATCCATCTTCCGGGCCATACGGCAGGACTTCACGGACTGCTCTTTGACGGGCCGGAGGGCAGAGTGCTGGTATCTGGCGATGCTGTTATGAACAAAGAATTTTTCCAACATGGAGAAGGCTATTTTTACAGCTTTGACCTGAAAAAATCAGCAGAATCCATCCAAAAAGCAGCTCAGGTTGCAGACTATATTATCCCGGGACATGGAGAGGGCTTTCTGGTAAAAGCATACCCTGCAGGGGAAGCAGGCCCGGAATATGGCGAAGTGAAAAATTCTGTAACGGTGGGAGATATTATTGTGAGACCGGATGGAATGAAAACATTGCTTTCCCAGCTTCCGGCAGGCTTTAATGCGCCGGGCATGGAAATGGCACGGGATTTGCCGATTGAAGTTGTGCTTACATCTGGTGGGTACAGTCCAGACGCGATTGAGGCATGGAAGCGGGACTTCTTGACTCCGTTTCTTGAGAAGCATGAATAAGTAGACTCCACTAGATGAAAAATCTGTAAATAATATTATTTCACCGATTAAAAAATTATTTATGTTGTATCCTGGATTCTCGGGTTAACATGACGAGGTTGGCACCGCTATCCCAAGAGC
>CAVFMZ010000129.1:0-7108 GCA_963623675.1 Firmicutes bacterium CAG:176
AGATCGCATCCTTCATGCTTTTCACAAACTCTGCCACGTGTGCAGGTGCATCTTTTCCATATTTTTCAACCAACTTGACAATGGCGGAACCTACAATGACGCCGTCTGATTTCTCCGCCATATTCGCTGCCTGCTCCGGGTTGGAGATACCAAAACCGATGGCTGCCGGGATGTCGGATACTTCTTTTACCAGCTTCACCATAGCGCCTACATCGGTGGTGATGACGCTTCTCATACCGGTAACACCAAGCGAGGAGACGCAGTAAATAAAGCCTTCTGCTTCTTTTGCAATCATGGCAATCCGCTCATGAGAGGTGGGTGCAATAAGGGAAATGAGATCCATGCCCTGCTCCCGGAATGCCGGTGCAAATTCTTCTTTTTCTTCATAGGGAACATCCGGCAGAATCAGGCCGTCCATGCCCACTTCCGCAGCTCTTTTTGCAAAGTGCTCGATGCCATAGGAATACACCACATTGGCATAGGTCATGAATACCATGGGAACGCTTACTTCTTTCCGGAGTTCTGCCACCATATCAAATATTTTATCGGTAGTCACACCGCCTTTTAAAGCCCGCAGGTTTGCGCCCTGGATGACCGGTCCTTCCGCGGTCGGATCAGAGAACGGGATGCCAAGCTCCACAAGATCGGCTCCGTTATCCACCATGGCCTTTACAATTTCCTTCGTTGTCCCCAGATCCGGGTCTCCGCAGGTGATAAACGGAATAAATGCCTTTCTGTTCTGAAATGCTTCTTTGATTCTACTCATGGATATCCTCCCCTCTGTAGCGGGCAATGGCCGCACAGTCCTTATCTCCTCTTCCGGAAATGGTGATGACCATGATCTGGTCTTTATCCATCTTCGGAGCCAGTTCTCTTGCATAGGCAACCGCATGGGCGCTCTCAATGGCCGGAATAATGCCTTCTGTTCTGCTTAAGTATTCGAAAGCATCTACTGCCTGATCGTCGGTGATGGCTACATATTCTGCCCGTCCCGTATCATGAAGCCATGCATGTTCCGGTCCGACGCCCGGATAGTCAAGTCCGGCAGAGATGGAGTAAACCGGTGCGATCTGGCCGTATTTGTCCTGACAGAAATAGGATTTCATGCCATGAAAAATACCAAGCTTTCCGGTAGCAATGGTAGCTGCCGTCTCAAAGGTATCGATGCCGCGTCCTGCTGCCTCACATCCGATGAGACGCACGCCTTTATCCTCAATAAAATGATAGAAGGTTCCGATGGCATTGGAGCCTCCGCCCACGCAGGCCAGCACGGCATCCGGAAGTTTTCCCTCCGCTTCCAGGCACTGTTCCTTGATTTCTTTGGAAATGACTGCCTGGAAATCACGGACAATGGTCGGGAAAGGATGCGGTCCCATAACGGAACCCAGCACATAATGGGTATCGGAAATCCGGTTGGTCCACTCTCTCATGGTCTCGGAAACCGCGTCCTTTAAGGTGCCGGTTCCGGAGGATACGGGATGTACGGTTGCTCCCAGCAGCCGCATTTTATATACATTCAATGCCTGACGCTCGGTGTCCTCTTTTCCCATGAACACCTCACATTCCATACCCATGAGGGCTGCTGCCGTAGCAGTTGCCACACCATGCTGTCCGGCTCCGGTCTCTGCGATAACTCTGGTCTTGCCCATCTTCTTTGCCAGAAGTACCTGTCCCAGCACGTTATTGATCTTATGGGCGCCGGTGTGGTTGAGATCCTCTCTCTTTAAATAAATCTTTGCACCGCCCAGATCTTCTGTCATTTTCTTTGCGTAATACAGTCTTGACGGTCTGCCTGCATAGTTATTTAACAGGTCATTAAGCTCTGCCTGAAACTGCGGATCATCCTTGTAATGATTGTAGGCTTCTTCCAGCTCGATCACCGCATTCATGAGCGTTTCGGGGATATACTGTCCGCCGTGAATTCCAAAACGTCCTCTGGATGTATTCTTTTCCATCTTATCTGCTCCTTATGATTTCTATGATATTCCGGATTTTATCAAAATCCTTTTCTTTTTCCGTCTCCACACCGGAACTGATGTCCACGCCCCAGGGAGTAAACCGCTCCAGTGCTTCTTCCATATTCTCTGCCCGTAGACCCCCTGCCAGCAGGTAAGGTCTTGTGGGCACCTGTTCTCTTAACAGCTGCCAGTCAAAGCATTTGCCGGTTCCATATCCATTGTCCAGAAGAACCCGGTCTGCTTCGCTGTCCTGTGCTTCGGAAAGCGTTCCGGCATCCCGGATTTTAAAGGCTTTCCAGATCTCTGCCTTCGGTGCCAGCATCCGAAGCTTCCGAATGTCTTCCTCCGTCTCTGCTCCATGAAGCTGGGCAACCTGAATCAGCCCTTCTTCTATATAGGAAGCAACCTCTTCCATGGGCACATTGACAAAGACACCCACCGCCGGGATCTTATGACTTAACCGTTCCCTCAGCCGCTTCATTTCTTCCCTGCTCACATACCGGTGGCTGGGCGGATAGAAGACAAAGCCCGCATAATCCGGTCCTGCAGCATTTACATAATCTATATGCTGTTCCCGATATAACCCGCAGATTTTAATCTTTGTGCTGCTCATCCGCTGCCTCCTGGAACCGTGCCAGTTCCGCCTGCTTATCTGCTGCCCTCATAAGTGCTTCGCCTACCAGCACCGCATCGGCGCCGATGGCGGAAAGAGCACCTACATCCGCTGCATCCTTCACTCCGGATTCTGCCACGAAGACAGCTTCCGCCGGAATCAGGGAACGAAGCTTTGCGGAATTGGAGAAATCCACCGTAAAGTTCTTCAGATTCCGGTTGTTGACGCCGATGACTCTGGCTCCTGACTCCACTGCCGACGCAATCTCTGCCTCATCATGGGTTTCCACCAGTGCCGTGAGCCCCAGTGTCTCACAGATGGCCAGATACTCCTTCAGCTTCTCCGTGGGAAGCAGCGCGCAGATCAGAAGCACCGCATCCGCTCCCATCACTTTTGCCTCGTAGATCTGATACGGATCTACGGTAAAATCTTTTCGGATCATGGGAAGGGAAATTGTTGCCCGGATTTCCCGGAAAATTTCATCCGATCCCAGGAACCACTTTGGCTCCGTCAGCACGGACACGCAGTCCGCGCCTGCCGCTTCATAGGCTGCGGCAATTTCTGTATAAGGAAAATCCTCCGCAATCACGCCCTTGGATGGGGATGCTTTCTTTACCTCACAGATAAAGGACATGCATTTCTTTTTCAATGCCTTTTCAAACTGGAAATCTCCTTTGGGAAGGCTTTCCGCCTGTGCGCGGAGTTCCTCCATGGGAAGCTTTTTCTTCGCTTCCTCTACCCGGTAGGCTGCATAGGCAGCCAGTTCATCTAATATCATCACGTGACTCCTTATCGGTTGGATTCCTTGATAAAATCTTCCAGCTTCTGTTTTGCCTGACCGCCGTCAATGAGGGATGCTGCCAGTTCCACGCCCTCCCGGAAGGTATCGGCTTTGCCGCCGATGTAGAGGCCTGCGCCTGCATTTAAGAGGACTGCATTTCTCTTGGCTCCCTGCCCACCGTTCAGGATATCTTTGGTAATCTGTGCATTTTCCTGCGGAGTTCCACCCTTCAATGCATCTTTGGTTGCGGTCTTCATACCGAAATCTTCCGGCCGGATCACATACGTCCGGTAATTGCCATCCTGGAATTCACAGATGGAGGTCGGTGCGCAGACGGAAATCTCATCCAGCTTATCCTGTCCATAGACCACCATGCCTCTCTTCACACCCAGCTGATACAGAACTTTTGCCATAGGCTCCACTAAATCCTCCGCATAGACGCCCAGCACCTGCAGGTTGGCGTGGCCCGGATTGGTCAGCGGTCCTAAGAGATTAAACACAGTACGCACACCCAGCTCTTTTCTTACCGGTCCCACATATTTCATGGAAGTGTGATATTTCTGTGCGAAGAAGAAGCAGATGCCGATCTTTTTCAGAAGCTCCACACATTTCTCCGGGGAAAGGTCGATGTTGACGCCCAGCGCTTCCAGACAGTCTGCTGCTCCGCTCTTGGAGGAAGCTGCCCGGTTGCCGTGTTTTGCCACCGGAATGCCGCCTGCGGCAATGACCAGAGAAGCAGTAGTGGAAATGTTGAAGGATCCGGCTCCGTCTCCGCCGGTTCCCACGATCTCCAGAAGGTCTCCGTCGTAATCAACCGGCAGTGCGTGTGCCCGCATGGCAGCGGCGCATGCGCTGATCTCCTCGATGGTCTCTCCTTTTGCGGCCAGGGCTGCCAGAAATGCAGCGGTCTGTACCTGGGAGGTCTCCCCGTTCATAATCTCATTTACAACTGCGTTGGCCTGCTCATAGGTCAGATCTTTGTGGTCAATCAGTGCTGCTGTTGCTTCTTTAATCATTTCTTTAATCCTCCGCAAAAGTTTTGTAGTATTTCATATCCGTCCGGTGTCAGAATGGATTCCGGATGGAACTGGACGCCGTAGATGGGATAGTCCCGATGCATGACTCCCATGATCTCTCCATCCTCAGTCTCAGCTGTGATTTTCAGTTCTTCCGGCATGGTCTCCCGGACTGCTGCCAGAGAATGATATCTGGCTGCCGGAATGGTCTTTTTCATTCCTTTAAAAATGGGACAGTCGGTGTCCAGCGTCACCATGGACTGCTTGCCGTGCATGAGATGCGATGCATAGGAGACGGTCGCTCCAAAGGCTTCGCAGATGGACTGATGGCCAAGGCAGACGCCAAAGACGGGAATCTCTTTCCCAAGCTCCTTTGCCGCTTCGATGCAGATGCCTGCGTCCTTTGGAAATCCGGGGCCCGGAGATAAAATGATGCGCTCCGGCTTCAGCTCCCGGATCTCCTCCACCGTCATCTGATCGTTCCGGATTACTTTGATGTCCGGATTGATGGAACCGATGAGCTGATACAGGTTATAGGAAAAGCTGTCATAATTATCAATCAATAAAATCATAAGTCTGCGTCCTCCTGTGCCATCTCCAGTGCTCTTCTCACGGCTTTCGCCTTATTGATGCACTCTTCATATTCTTTTTCCGGAACACTGTCCGCTACAATGCCGGCTCCGCTTCTTACGAAGACTTTGCCGTTCTTCTTATAGGCCAGCCGGATGGCGATGCAGGTGTCCAGATTGCCGGTGAAATCAATGTATCCCACGGCTCCTCCGTAGATCCCCCTCTTATTGTCTTCCAGTTCATTGATGATCTCGCAGGCCCGGATCTTCGGTGCTCCTGAGAGGGTGCCTGCCGGAAGAATGGCGTCCACGGCGTCTGCCGCATCCAGGTCTTCCCGGATAGTGCCCGCTACTGTGGAACCGATGTGCATGACGTGGGAAAACCGCTCGATGGTCATGTATTTTTCTACTTTCACAGACCCAAACTCACTGATCTTTCCGATGTCATTTCTTCCCAGATCCACCAGCATGTTGTGCTCAGCCCGCTCCTTTTCGTCTGCCAGCAGTTCTTCTTCCAGTCTCTGATCTTCCTCTTCGGTGGTTCCTCTTGGTCGGGTGCCTGCCAGTGGGAAGGTGTGAAGCGTCCGATTCTCCAGCTTCACCAGCGTCTCCGGGGAGGCTCCGGCAATCTCCATGTCATCACTGGAAAAATAAAACATGTACGGAGAAGGATTCAGTGTTCTTAATACCCGGTAGGTGTTGAGGAGACTTCCTTCATAGTCTGCTTCCAGCCGGTTGGAAAGTACCACCTGGAAAATATCGCCCTCCCGGATGTAATGTTTGGCTTTCTTTACCATATTGCAGTACCGCTCTTTGTCGAAGAGCGCCCGGAAATCGGAAGTGCAGCGGCCCGGTTCCAGTGGAGCCATCTCCCCGTCGGAGAGGAGCCGTCTCATGGTTTCCAGTTCCACCTCTGCCTTGTGGTATTCCGTCTCCAGATCCTCACAGCGGATGTTGACGATGAGGATGACCTTCTGCCGGAAGTGGTCAAAGGCGATGACTTTGTCAAACAGCATCAAGTCCACATCTTTAAACCCTTCTTCGTCCTTTGCATCCAGCTTTAAGGCTGGTTCTGCGTATTTCATATAATCGTAGGAGAAATATCCTACCAGGCCGCCGGTGAAGGTGGGCATCCCTTCCAGCCTCGGGCTTTTGTTTTCTTTTACGATCTGGCGGATGTACTCACCGGGATGCTTCGTCTCAAACACCATGGACGTTCCGTTTTTCACGGTCAGTGTTCCGTCCGTGCAGGTCAGCTCCAGCTTCGGGTCGTACCCCAGGAATGTGTAGCGTCCCCACTTTTCATTGTCCTCGATGGATTCCAGCAGATAGCAGTGTCTGCTGACTCTTTTTAGTTTTCGCAATACTTCAATGGGAGTGTAAAGATCCGAGTACAGCTCCGTGCTCACCGGAATGCATTTGTAAATGCCCTGCGCCGCCAGTGCGGAAGCTTCCTGAAGATTCGGTCTGATGTTCATGGTGTTCTCCTTTCATATAAAACAAAATCGCCCTCGACAAATTTCTACTGAAATCTGTCAAGGACGAGTCATCTACATTTCCCGCGGTGCCACCTTGCTTTGCGGATATTCAAAAATCTCCGCACCCTTATGGAATACTAACATATCCCCGGCAACTGACGTATGCCCTCACGTCGCAGAATACTCGGAAATCCATTCCTTTCCCTGCGCCCTCGGCGGTCCATTTGATCATGTGGGTTCGGTCCGGCTCTCAGCTTCCCGGGCTCTCTGTGCGTCCATCATCACCGTTATCTCCGCTTCATCGGTTTAAAGTGATACTTGATTCAATTAATTTTCTACATCTTAGCAAATCTGTTGGCCGATGTCAAGAGAATCTGATTCATTTCATAGTTGTTTGATGTGAAATCATTTATATGTGATGGATGTTGACGATAACCGGGTGGAAGGAAGTGACAGCATGTGAAAGGAACGTCCGCAGTCCCGGTACTTCACGAAAACAAGCGGTCAGCGACGTTTGAGTGTTAGTACCGCTGGATCGAGGACTTAGCGCGAGCGGTTCCGCTCACATCCTGTCACTTTCGCCCGCCCGGATGCCAACGAACTGCCAAAAAAGTGCAGCCATCTCTGACTGCACTTGAAAATCCGTGCGATCCACCGGAGGTACTAAGGAAATGCTGATTTAATCAGCATTTC
>CAVFMZ010000130.1:0-6714 GCA_963623675.1 Firmicutes bacterium CAG:176
AATACATGGCTGAGCATCCGGATCACTTCGACCCGAGACAGTATCTGAAACCGGCTCGTCAGGCTGTAAAAGATATGGTTGCTCACAAGATCGTTAACGTTCTTGGATCCAACGGAAAAGCTTAAGTTTTTTCGAACTGAATTTAAAACCCGCCCGGTGAAAACCGGACGGGTTTTTGAGTGCACGGAAAACGGGCAGGAGGAAGATATGAATACAAAAGATTTGCTGAAAGCACTTCACACTGCAGAAAAACTGAAGAATACCACGCGTCACTGTGATACGTCCGGTGGACGGAGAGAGAGCGTAGCGGAACACAGCTGGAGAGTGTCATTGATGGCCTACTGGATCAGCGATGAATTTCCGGAAGCTGACATGAATAAAGTGATAAAGATGTGCCTGATTCATGATCTGGGTGAATGCTTTACCGGGGACATTCCCACATTTGATAAAACAGAAGAAGATGGGAAAAGAGAAGAACAGCTTCTTAACGAATGGGTTGAGCAGCTGCCGTCTCCCTTCCGGGAAGAGATGGCTGCGCTTTATCGGGAGATGGAAGCACGGGAAACAGTAGAGGCAAAGATCTATAAAGCACTTGATAATCTGGAGGCCGTGATTCAGCACAATGAGGCTGATATTTCTACCTGGGCGGATCATGAATATGAGCTGCAGCGCACCTATGGAGTGGATAAGGTACAGTTTTCCGATTATCTGAAGGCATTGAAACGGGAAGTGCTGGAAGAGACAGAAGAAAAGATCATAAATAGTTCCGCTCACCGGGCACCAGAAAATATGTCCGATGCATCCACGCAGAGATAAGCAATGTCAGGAATTCCGCCACCGGAATAGCAATCCATGCGCCGTTGATGCCGAGTATCCGTGGAAAGATCAACAGCGAGATGACGATAAAAACCAGCGTTCTGCAGAAGGAAATGATGGCAGAAACCTTTCCATTGGACAGTGCGGTAAAAAATCCCGATGAAGTAACATTAATTCCACTGAATAAAAAGTTGATGGCAAACAGGCGGAATCCGGTGGAGGCCAGCTCCCAGGTGCGCTGCTCTTTCGTAAAGACGGTGACGATGGCCGGTGAGAAGAGGATGGCCAGGCCAACGATCAGAACGGAAGATGCTGCAACAAACAGGAAGGAAATCCGATAGATTTTCCGTAATTTCACCCGGTCGTCTGCTCCGTACTGGAAGCCGATAACAGGACTGATTCCGATGGAAAAGCCCAGGTAAAATGCATTGAATAAAAATTGTCCGTAGAGCAGGATGGTGATGGCAGCCACGCCATGTTCTCCTGCCAATGACATCATAACGATGTTGAAGAGAAACGTGATGACGGCATTTGACAACTGGGACACCATCTCGGAAGAACCATTGTAACAGGCATCCAGCATCTCTTTCCCGGAAAATGTAAATTTGCAGAACCGGAGTTCCTTTTTGGAAAAGGCAAAAAAGAACAGACCGAACACAGCAGGAATACATTGCCCGATACCGGTGGCTATGGCAGCCCCGGCGATTCCCATCCCACAGGGGACGATCAGCACATAGTCAAAAATCATGTTAAAGACACCTGCCCCTGTCATGAGCAAAAGCCCGAGTCCCGGGCGTCCAGCAGTCACGAAGAATGACTGGAAGACCGCCTGCAGCATACAGGCAGGTGCAAACAGCATGGAAGCACCGAGATACAGACGGCAGTCTGTAAGCAGCACATCATTTGCTCCCAGGAAGCGGGAGATGGGGGTAAGAAACAGTTCTGAGAGAATCAGAAGAATGATGCTGAGCGCCAGTGTCAGAACTACAAACTGGGTCAGAGCCTCTCTGGCCCGTTCTTCTTTTCCTTCACCCAGATATTTACTGATGATGGCATTGCCTCCGGTGCCGAGCATGGTGGCAATGGCAATGGCCACATTAATGACCGGATATACAATATTCAGTGAGGACAGGGCGTTGCTGCCCAGAAAACGGGAGACGAAGATGCCGTCCACAATGGTATAAAGGGACATGAAGACCATCATAACAATGGATGGAGCCGCAAATTTCAAAAGACCCAGAGGGGTAATATGTTCATTAATCGAATAATTCATCTGTAAAAAAATCCTTCTTAGTTGTATAATGTCAGAGTTGACAAATATCAGTATATACTATAGGGTAACCATGTAGTCAAGAAGAATAAGAAATATGGAGCAAAAATAGATGAAAACAAAAGAAATGGACATGCTGAATGGCGGTTTAGCCGGAAAATTAATTCTGTTTGCCATTCCACTGGCATTCAGCGGTATTTTACAGCAGTTATTTAACTCTGCGGATGTAGCGGTAGTAGGAAGATTTGCAGGCTCCGCGGCGCTGGCAGCGGTAGGAAGCTGTGTGGCGCTGGTCGGTATTTTCGTCAATCTGATTATCGGACTGGCGGTGGGACCTAATGCAGCACTGGCGAATCTGATCGGACAGGGACAAAGAGACCGTATCAGCGGGATGGTACATACGATTCTGACTTTCGGTATGATCCTGGGCGTGGTGCTGATGGGGATGGGATTTCTCACGGCCAGGACGGTGCTGGAGGCGTCGGGAACCCCGGAGAGTGTCATCAATGAGGCACTTTTGTATATCCGGATTTATTTTATCGGTGTTCCGTTTATGACAGTCTATAATTTCGGTGCAGCGATCCTTCGAAGTTACGGAGATACCAGGAGACCGATGTTCTATCTGGTGCTGTCCGGTACGGTAAATGTCATCCTGAATCTGGTATTTGTCATCTGCTTTGGACTGGGAGTGGAGGGCGTTGCTATATCCACGGCCATTTCCAATATGCTTAGTACCACGCTGGTATTGGTGCACCTGTATGGGAAAGAGGATGAGTTCCAGTTCCGGTTTCATAAGATGCATATCGAATGGAGAGATCTGAAGAGAGTACTGATGATCGGTATTCCCGCGGGTATTCAGGGTGCGATTTTCTCCGTTTCCAATGTGTTTATCCAGAGTGGAATCAACAGTTTTGGGGAAGACGCGATTGCAGGTTCTTCCCTGGCACTGAACTTTGAGTATTTTACCTACGACATTGCTAATGCCTTTGCGCAGGCGGCGGTTACCTTTACCAGCCAGAATTTTGGCGCAGGTAATCTGAAGCGCTGCAAGAAGATCTTTTGGCTGTGCATGCTGTTTGGTATGGGATTCACGGAGATTCTGAGCATTGTCTTTATGGTCTGGGACGATTTCTTCGTCAGCATTTATACCATCAGTGATGCGGTAGCGGTATATGGCCTGATCCGTATGCACCATGTCTGCTCCCTGGAGGGACTGACCGCCACCTATGAGGTGGAGAGCGCTGCATTACGGGGTATGGGAAAATCACTGGAGCCTTCCATTATCACCATTCTTGGAACGGTGGTATTCCGTATGATCTGGCTGGTAACGATCTTTAAGTGGATACCGACCTACGATATGCTCATGAATGTATATATTGCATCCTGGGTATTTACGGGCGGATTGATTTTCATCGTGTATGTACTGCATATGAGAAAACTGGAAAAGCAATTTGCGGAGAAAGCCGCATAGAAAAAGAGAATGCCGTGCAGTCAGCAAAAACTGACTACACGGCACTTTTTAACCCTGCTGTCCGTTGGCCTGGCGGATCATATCCTCTACTACAATATCATAGATTTCTCCGATGGTATTGCAGTATTCCAGAACCTTCCATGGCTCGTTGGTATGGAAATGAATCTTTACCAAATCCTCATCACCTGCTGCGATCAGACTGTTGCCTTCGAAGTTGTCCGTGATGTACTCTGCGATTTCATCCTCATCCAGATCTTTATCTCTTCTGTCGATCAGCAGCTGCGTGTCATAGCGGTATGCAAACTGATCGTCTTCTGCGTCAATAGAGTTGACTGCCATAGTATGTACCTCCTGAAGTGGTATTTTTTATGTTATATTACCATAATCAGATCAGTTCATAAAGAAAAATTATAAATTCAGAACGCTTTCTGAAAACAGCACTGCTTTTCCGGCGAGGAATACCCGGTCCCCGTCCATATGGCAGCAGAGGATTCCGCCTCGCGGTGAAGCCTGATAAGCGGTCAGTTCCTGTGTGTTCAGTTTCTTTGACCAGTAAGGAATGATGTGGCAGTGGCCGGAGCCGCATACTGGATCTTCAGCTACATTCAGTTTCGGGAAAAAGCTTCTGGATACGCAGGTGAACTCTTTTCCGGGAGCGGTTGCCTGCAGCCCCAGACCTTCCAGATTCAGAAGTTTCTGCTGATCTGGATGCAGGTTTCTCACGGTCTCTTCGGAGTCAAAAACACAGAGCAGATCTCTGCCGAGATACGCCTCTTTTGGTCGGGCGCCAAGGGCATCTTCCATTTCCGGGGTAACAGGGATCTGCTTTAAATGATAAGCGGGAAATTCCATTTCCATGAGCTCCTGAGATTTACGGACAATCAGATCTCCGCTTAACGTGGAAAAGGTGATGCTGTCTTTGTCAGGAAGGTATTTGGTGAACAGGACATAAGCGCATGCCAGAGTGGCATGTCCGCAGAGGTCAATTTCACCGCCTGGGGTGAACCAGCGCAGATGATACTTGTCGCCTTCCGGCACGGCAAAAGCGGTTTCTGAAAAATTATTTTCTCTGGTAATACTCATCATCAGCTCTTCCGGCAGCCATTCCTCCAGAATACAGATGGCAGCCTGATTTCCGTGAAACAGCTGGTCGGTAAATGCATCTACAATGTATTGCTTCATAATGATCTTCTCCATTTCAATATCTGCTTTTTCTGATTTCCAGTAATCTTTCCGATAGGGAACTTCACGAAATCCATTTTTCCGGTAAAGATGGATGGCGGGTTTTAAGCCGGTGCAGGAAATGAGTACCAACCGTCTGGCACCGTGCATAATTGCGTAATTCATGCAGGCCTGGAAGACCGCATTCCCGGCACCGGTTCCGGTATATTGATTTCTGGCGGCCAGTTTGCACATTTCCCAGATGCCGGGTTCTTCTTCCAGAGGCATGGTCATGCAGGTAGCCAGTACTTCATCATTTTCCAGGGCAAAGTATACCATGGCACCATTGGCAATCAGTTCATCAATCCGATCCATGGCATCCTGATCAAAATCCTCCACCCAATAATAACGCGTCAGCCATTCCGTATTCAATCGGATAAATTCGTCCCTGTACTGGGGCTGATAGGGAACGATTCTCATAAGAACCTCCTCATAAAATTGTTTATTAAGAGCTCTTGACTGCATTATACGGGCACTTATATAATAAGTAAAACAAATAATTCTAATGTTAATATAAGGAAAATGAAAATGAACAGATACAGGGCACTTCAGAAGATTGTATCTCTTGGAAGCTTTTCCAAAGCAGCGGAGGAGATGGGATACTCACAGTCCGCCATGAGTCAGATGATTGCGTCTCTTGAAAAGGAGTTTGGAACCCGGTTAATTCATCGTTCCAGATACGGCGTAGAGCTGACACTGGAAGGCCGGGAACTGTATCCGAAGATTGAGCAGCTGCTTACGGCTTACCAGGCGGTGCTTGAGAAAAATGATGAGATCCGGGGACTGGAAACGGGAACGGTAAGAATGGGAACCATCACAAGTATCTCGGCCCACTGGCTTCCGGATATTATTAAAGAATTTCAGGAGCATTACCCACAGGTAGAATTTGTGATCCATCAGGGAGACTATACGTCCATTCAGGAGTGGATTAAAAACGGAACGGTAGATTTTGGCTTTCTGAACCCGGCAGCAGCCAAAGGAATTCAGACAGAAGAAATAAAGAAAGGCGAGATGCTGGTAATTTTGCCGGAGAATCATCCATTGGCCGAAATGGATGTAATTCCCTTGGACCGGTTGGTGGAAGAACCGTTTATCCTTCTGGAAGAAGGAAATTATTCAGAACCACTGGAAGCATTTCGGGCAGAGGGCTATAAACCTGATGTAAAATTTACCATTCATGATGACTATACCATTATGATGATGGTAGAATCAGGACTCGGCATCAGTATGCTCGCGGAGCTGGTATTACACAGAACCAACTATCGGATTGCCATCCGCCGCACGGAACCGCCGGTCTATCGAACCATTTCCATTGGCTATAAAGACAGAGAATTGCTGCCGGTGGCAGCGAGAAGATTTATCAGTTATATTGAAAAACATGTGGATGAACTGCCGTAAAGAAGACATACTATGAAATTTAAAAGCTGCTCATAAATTTCATAGTAACTTCAAAAAACATGGTAATAGCATTATAATCAGATCAAGAAAACGAAATGAGGGATACCATGCCGAAATATAAGAAAAAACTGGAAGAGGATATCCGCTGTCCGCTGGAATATGGCCTGATAATTTTTGGAGGGAAATGGAAGTCAAGAATTATCTGTGTCCTGGCAGCAAAAGAAACGCTGCGATACAGCGAGATTCGAAAAGAAATGTTCAATATTACGGATGCGGTGCTGGCCGCAACTTTAAAAGATCTGATTACAAATGGAATTGTAGACCGCAGATCATACGACGAAATCCCGCCAAGAGTGGAGTATTCCCTTACCGATAAGGGAAGGTCTGTCGTGCCGATTTTGCAGAGTATCTGTCAATGGGCGGATATTTTCTATAAAAATGAAGGTGAGATAGAGATGGCACAGTGCCAGCGGTGTGATTACAGGAGTTAGTATTTTCATGTTCAAAAAATCAGAAGATCAGAGTATAATCAACTCAT
>CAVFMZ010000131.1:0-3741 GCA_963623675.1 Firmicutes bacterium CAG:176
ATGATTAGGGTGTCAAAAGGTACGCCCCATGAACCTTGAAAATTTCATATAAACCAACAAATCATCCTCTATAGATGGTATAATAATCTCAGTTTATTTGAGAGGTGATTCCATGTCTTTTGCAAAAAATGAATGTCAACAATTAACTTTGGAGGATAGTATGTTTTCCCTTACCGCACGTGAACGTCGTATGCTCGAAAAGTCCTGGGCAAAACCGTTTGCGGAAAAAATATTCCCCTTGATTAATGAAGAAATTTTTTCTGTCCTTTATAGTGATAAAGCTTCCCGTCCCAATACTCCTGTAAATGTGATTATTGGCGGTATGGTGCTTGAAGAACTTATGGGACTGACGGATGAAGAATTCATGGATTCCCTCCTTTTTGATATCCGATTCCAGTATGCCCTTCATACCACCAGCTTTAAAGAACAGCCTGTCAGCGACCGCACATTCAGCCGTTTCCGCAGAAGGTGTCTTACTTACGAAACAGAGACTGGCATTGACCTGATCCATGATACCGTAAAGGAACTCTCCGGGGAAATGGCAGCCCTGATGGAGCTTAACGGCAGAATGAAAAGAATGGATTCCCTTATGGTTGCTTCCAATATCCGCAAACTTGGAAGGATGGAACTCCTTTATACCTGCGTTGCGGACCTTGTGTCTTTTCTCCACCGTACCGGGATGGACGACCTTCTGGGAGGTATGGAACACTATTATGACCCTAATGATTATAATCAGGTTATTTACCATAGCAAAAGTGAAGATGCATCCGACAGGATTAAACAGATTCTTGCTGACGCAGACAAACTTCTTGCCGAATGTGAAGGTGCCTGTGATGAAAGTTCTGCCTACCAGTTACTGGTACGTGTTTTAAAAGAACAGACGGTTGTGGAAGAATCTGGTACAAGACGGTTGAAAACCAAAGAAGATGGAGCTATGGGTTCCCAGATCCTGCAGAATCCCTCTGATCCGGACGCAACTTACCGTGAAAAAGCAGGGAAACAAAACCGCGGTTACACAGCGAACGTTGTGGAAACTGTCGGAGATAATGGTTCCATCGTAACAGATTACCAGTATGAAAAAAACACACATAGTGACAGCCAGTTCCTGAAAGAAACCGTTGACGCCATGGAAAAAACAGAGGAGCCAACAGTACTTATAACAGATGGAGCCTATAGTGGCAGGGACAATACAGATGCCGCAGTGGAAAAAAACATTGACCTTGTCACAACCGATCTGACAGGCCGCGAAGCAAAAGATATCGCAGCAGATTTTGAGTTCACGGAAGATGGGAAGAAAGTGATACACTGTCCAGCTGGAAACACACCCAAAAGCTGTAATTATATCAACCAGACCGGACAATGCAGGATATCATTTCCCAGAAACAAATGCGAAAACTGTCCGCACCGTGACCAGTGCAACCCCAAAGTGTTCAACAGAACCAGTGTGATTTTTCTATCTAAGAAATCCTCTGACAGGGCAAAGACGCAGAGGAAAATGAAAACAAAAAAATATAAGGAGTTGTCCCGAATCAGAAACGGAGTAGAAACAATCCCATCCATCCTGCGAAGAAAATACCAGATAGACCATATGCCAGTAAGAGGACTTCTCCCCACAAAGTTCCGTTTTGGGATAAAACTGGTAGCCCTGAACTTCAAGAAGCTGTTTGGATATCTGAACAGTTTAGGTCAGTGCGCTTTAATTCCCAAAATCAGCTAACAGAGCAGAAATAGTGGTGCGGTTTATTGAACCCAAACAGAACTAACAGCGGATATTTATTGTTTTATATGAAATTTTCAAGGAACATATATTTTAGGGAGCCATAGTTATTATGTTTTGACACCCATATCATTACTATTAATAGATATCAAAAAACCTTTTTTGCATAGATAGCTGTACAACTTCCAAAAATCAGGCCATAAGAAAGGTTCTCCTCCTGTAAGCAGTAAGTATAACATCCCGGCTTTTTCTGCCTGATCTGCTATTTCTTTCCACTGTTCAAAGCTCACCATCTTTCTGCTATGACACTTTACCTCTTCCGGCGATTTTCTCACATAACACATCCGACAGTCAAAATTACATACCGGACTCAACTCAAAAGTTCCACTTAATGGTATCTTCTTTATACTGGATTTATGAAAGAGCATTTTTGTCAATAAATTTTCATAATATATTTCTTTGACATCCATTGCTTATTCCCTCTCCAATATTGATTTTAGTATTTTTACAGCCTCATAATCCGGCGTACATTTCAGTACATATACCGAAACCTTTTCTGTAAGATTTTTTGTAAGATCAACTATTTGTTCTACATAGTCCGGACGCCATGTATTAATTGTCATTCCGGAATATAATTTCAAGAAAGCTCTGCTTTTCTTAAGTCTTTCTATAGAACAGGATTTGCTCTGCTCAAGAACAACAATTGCCTTTATTTTTGCATTCTTATTAATATAATACTCTGAAGATCCCGCATACGGCGAACCATACGCATACCAGTTCTCATTCTCCATTTTCAAAATTGGCCTATCACCATTCAATATCTGCGCTTTTTCATATTTTGCCCACATATCTGCCTGTGTAGATTTTCCAATTCCAGATGGGCCTGTAAATAAAATCCCGCCATACTTTGATTCAATCAATGACGCATGCAAAACAATTGCATTTTTTCTTAACAGTAATTCCTCAAATCCAATATGCGAGAATGTATTCTGACTTTCGCTAAAGGAATTCTGAAACTCTTTCAAATAACATATTTCTTCCGTCCCATCATTATAAATTCTAGATTCGGCATACGGTTGGTCATTTACCTTATGATCACAGAAGATTCTATAATAGCCTTCGTTATCTTTTCCTGCTTTGAATATCAAATTCTCAAACAATACATTCTCCATTTGAAAAAGCATAGATTCTTTCTCTTTCAATTGAATCATGTAATCCTCTTTTTCTCCTTGATATACAAACGGCAAAAAATTCTCTGTTATCTTTATTTCATGCTCACTAAAGATTGAAAAAATAATACCCGCTATTTGATATGTATATAAATATTTATTCCTTTTCATTAAGAATTTATTGTAGCAATTGATGATGTAGAATTAGTGTAGCAATAATCTTCTACAGGTATCTCACAAGCATTTGTTTTTTCTGCAAACCATGCATTATCTTCCGACGGCAAGGTAACACTTCCTATAGTCCCTGTAGCATCACAGCTAAACACATCACCCTGATGTAATGTCAGTTTACACCCTGCAATATGCTCCGCAAGCTCAAACTTCTCCATATAAACCTGCGGCTTCTCATATCTCTTCTTCATGCCCTTCTCCTTTCTTTTAGTATCTATAAAGTAACACCCGCCGCCATCAATACCTGACGCCGGCAACTGCTGCTTCCCCTATGTAACATTCTTCGGCATTCACCGTGGTGCTTGCTCCTGCTGCCAGGGACTCTACAGTCTTCTGGTAGCTTTTGCCTCCGAAATACTCGTCATCCATTACGTCGTGATAGATCACGGTCATGTTCTGGATGGCTTCCTGCGATATATTAGTAAGACCGATATTCATATCTGCTGCGGAGATTTTCAGTGTATCCTCGTGCAGGGATATGTCTTTGGAATATTTGGTCTTTGCGTCGATTTTCTTTGCGTTCTGCTTGTCTGGCAGTTTCTGGTTCTTGATTTCGAATGCTGTTACGGTCTTGCCTGCCGGAAGATCTTCTACCTGATAGGTTAATTTGGTTCCGTCTCCGGC
>CAVFMZ010000131.1:3751-6628 GCA_963623675.1 Firmicutes bacterium CAG:176
GGCTGTGACTGTTATTTTGGCAGATACAAGATAGGTGTCTGAGCAGTTTTTCATCTGAATCGCTGCTATGTTGTCGCCTTCTTCTCCGTTGTTGTCCGGATTTGGGCCAACGTAACTGAAGATGGATTCCAGCTCCAGTTTGCCGTCGTCGAACTGATATGGAAGTTCCAGGCCCTTTTCTGCTTTTGCTTTTGTCTTCTTTGCTGCTTCTTGTTTTGCCAGGTTTCTTTTGTGTCCTGTCAGAACCAGCAGCAGGATTATCAATAATACCAGTATGATGCCAAGAATTATGGTAATAATTTTCTTTGATTTTTTATTTCCAGCGCTCATTTGTGTCCTTCTTTCGTCCGAAAATGTGATTATGATTTCCGGATATTTCTCAAAATCTTTTTTATTATACCTCTTGTGTATATTTGTACATCATACTAAAATATTGTTTTTATGTCGTTTTTTCTACTTTTTTGTTTTATTCTGTCTCTTCTTTCCACTTCATGACGGCCTGTACCCTGTTTTTTACATTCATTTTTTTGTAAATGTTATAAATGTGGCCTTTTACTGTCGGAAGTTTCAGGTTCATTTCCTGGCAGATCTGGGCATTGGTAAGGCCCTGTACGAGATACTGAAGGATGACTGTCTCGGTCATTGTGAGACGTTCTTCTTTCTGGTATTCTGCATTTTTCTGCATGTGGCGGGCTTCTTTTCTCGTCTTACGAAGGATGGTCTCAAGATAATCTGCCTTCGGCATGCGTAATACATTTCCGTAGTTGTACTTTTTCTTGCGGTGCCATCCTTCCGGAGAATTATGCTTCATCCAGTCGATGTATGCTTCCAGCACTTCACGGCCGGTCACGCCGTATTCTGTGTAGAACATGACGTACCGGTTCTTGCCATTGACCAGGAAGGATTCGATGACACTTTTAAGTGCCTGCCCGTGCTGACCCAGATTCCACTCTGCGACGGCCTTTTCGAACAGGACTTCCGCATGGGTTCTCGAGCGCCGGTGCGCATTCAGATATGGAAGCATTTTTTCCAGAAGGCGCAATGCTTTCTCGTACTGATTCAGAAGAAGATAACCTTTAGACCGGCAGTAGAACACGACGATGTTCTCTTCTGTAACCTCTGCATTTGCCAGATCGGATGAACTTTCGAGTAATTTTGCAAGATTCTCCTGGCTTCCGTGTGCGGTAATGTTAAGACTTGCCACTGCCTCCACATATCCGGCTCTCACACGATTTTCCGTATGGAGCAGCTTTGTCTCTAATCGTTCGATCCGTTTCTTTCGTTCTTCATCGTAGGCAAATCGCTGTATTCTTACCATAAGCCATAAGGCATTCAGGCGAAATGCGGCCGGAAGGTCTTCTGCCTTTACCAGTAATTGCATATCTTCGTCAGGGACTAAGCTTAGGCGGTCAGTCTCCAGATAATATTCGATCCGGGCAAGACGGTAGAATATCCATGCATCTTCGTCAAGGCATTCTTTCCATCTCCGCGCAAACTGCTTTTCTCTTCGCTTTTCGCACGCGAACAGACCGGACAGATCACGCATATCGCACAGACAGCTTACCTTTGTCTCCTGCAAGAGCAGAAGTCTTCCCGTGTCTGGCTTAAGTTCTTCAACCCACTGTTCCGGCAGAATCTCCGGCCGCATAAAGTTCAGATTAAGACGCACTTCTGGTATCAGGCTGTCATATTGCGGTGCGTCGTCCAATTTTCCGGCGATCCACTCCAGGCAATATTGCTTCAGTGCTTCCGCATATGCTTTGGTATCTTTCGAATGTTCCAGGCATTGTAACTGTTCTGCTTTATAACCATGAGCTTCATACCAGTTACCAAGCCTCATCCATCTGCCACGTCCAAGAGATGCCTTCCCGATATGGCGAAATACCGGTGCGGCAGTCCATCTAACCTCCTGTTCTTCACGCATCATGAGGCCTTTTCTCACCATCCGCCCAAGAATCTCTTCTGCATGCGCAATCCCAAGAATCTCTTCGCACATCTTATCATTTACCCACGGAACATACTGCGCAAGGTGCAGGATCTCCACTTCTTCCTGCTGTAAAGTGTCTAAAATCATTTCTTTTATATAGCAGTTCATTTCATGCCAGAAGCTTCCGGGACTCCACGTGCCGTATTTTCCCTCCAGGCGTAATATCACATCTACGATACCGGTCCAGCCTCCGGTATATTGTAATAACTGTTCCGGGGATGTCCCGCTTTCATACTGCTTTACCAGACATTCGATCTCATCCCGGTTAAAAAGCATGCTGTTCTGGGTAACCAGCCCCATCTCCCGGTTCCAGAATGCACCAAGTAACGCAGCCGGCATCTCATCCCTTCCGATCAGGATGATCCGGTCTTGTCCTCTTAATCTGCGGATATTTCTCTTGATCATTCCGGCCGTGCGTGATGGCAGTTCTTTCGGTACATTCTCCAAAATCAGCCATTTTGAGTTATCCACATGATTATCCACGCATTTATCCACATAATTAGCACACTTATCCACGTACTTATCCACATATTGTTCATATCTTTTATATTTTTCACCATTTTCATCGTCTGCTTCGTCCATCCATAGCACGGCATAGTCTACTTCCGGATGTTTCTCAAGAAACATTCTCATCATCGTTGTCTTTCCACAACCTGCAGCTCCCTCTATATAAACAGAAAGAAATCTTTCGATTTCCTTCTCTAAACTTTCTGTCTTATCTATGTAATTGTAGCTGCTCTCTAATTGCCTATACTGATCATGCATCCTGTTCATTATCTTTGTCCTCTTTATCAGCTTCAAGGATTCCCCCGGCGATCAGATTGTCCAGGAATTCCCGGATATCCTCTCTTGCAACCTGCTCTTCTACGTCGTACTCATCCAGAATCCCT
>CAVFMZ010000132.1:0-2029 GCA_963623675.1 Firmicutes bacterium CAG:176
GCCATGACGGAAGGACAGCATCTGGAAGGCTATCTGTTAAAAAATGAATCCACCAATCAGGTACAGATTTTGAAGGAAGAGGCAGAAGGCGCTTTCCACATTATTACGGAATATGACCCGTTGTACACAGAAGGGGAGGCCACGCTTCTGAAAGTGACACTTGTCACAGGAAAATCCCATCAGATCCGTGCGCACCTGGCTTCCATCGGACACCCGATTATCGGAGATCCGAAGTACGGAGAGCGAAAAGTGAATGCATTTTTCCGGGAGACACACGGAATTAAAAATCAGATGCTCCATGCCTGGAAGCTGACTTTCCCGGAATTACCGGAGCCACTTGACAATCTGTCAGGAAAAAGCTTTGAGGCAGAACCGGCGGGCCTTATGAAGCAGTATCTCACGAAAGTGAAAGGGGATCTGCAGTAATGGGAACATGGAATTCCAGAGGATTAAGAGGTTCCACACTGGAGGAAATGATCAACCGGACCAATGAAAAATACCGGGAAAAGGGACTGGCGCTGATTCAGAAGGTGCCAACCCCCATCACTCCTATTAAGATTGACAAGACGCATCATCAGATTACCCTGGCTTATTTTGACCAGAAGAGTACGGTGGACTATATTGGGGCAGTACAGGGCATTCCGGTCTGTTTTGATGCAAAGGAATGCGACGTGAAGACATTTCCGCTGCAGAATGTCCATGAGCATCAGGTGAAGTTCATGGAAGATTTTGAAAAGCAGGGCGGAAAGGCATTTCTGATCATTCATTATACATCGGAGCAGAAGTTTTATTATCTCCATATCCGCCAGCTGCTCACTTTCTGGAATCGGGCAAAAGAGGGCGGACGGAAAAGCTTCCGCATGGAAGAGCTGGATCCTGCTTACTTTTTTGATACGGACAGAGGATATTTGGTGCCCTATCTGGAACCGTTAAGTTATGATCTGGAAACGGAAAACCAGAGTTGACATTCAAAAAAGACATGATATAATACTGTTATTGATTTTAATGAATTAGCACTCTACTACAATAAAGCAGACAAGGAGCACAACGATGTACAAACAGATCCTGCACACGCCGGAGGGCGTAAGAGACATCTATAATGGAGAATGCCGACGCAAACAGCATATACAGGAAACCCTTCACCAGGTACTGACCGGATATGGTTATGAAGATATTCAGACCCCGACTTTTGAGTACTTTGATGTATTCAGCCGGGAAGTGGGAACCGTTCCGTCCAGGGAACTTTATAAATTCTTTGACAGGGAAGGAAATACACTGGTTCTCCGGCCGGACGTAACGCCGTCCATTGCCAGAGCGGTTGCAAAATATTTTGCACCGGAAGATATGCCGGTTCGTCTCTGCTATATGGCGAATACGTTCATCAACAGTTCTGATTTTCAGGGACGTCTGAAAGAGACCACCCAGATTGGTGCGGAGCTTATCGGAGACGGCAGTGCGGAGGCAGACGCCGAACTGCTGGCACTGGTTGTGGAATCTCTTCTGAAAACCGGACTGAAAGAATTCCAGGTGAGCGTAGGCCACGCCGATTTCTTCAAGAGCCTTCTGAAGGAAGCAGATCTTCCGGAAGAGATGGAACTGGAATTACGGGAATTTATCTCCAATAAAAATATGTTCGGTGTGCGGGAACTGCTGGATGCGGCAGAGTTATCCGAGCAGCTGAAAGAGGCACTGGTAAAAGTGCCGGATCTCTTCGGTTCTGTGGAGATTCTGGATGCGGCAGAGAGCTGCGCAGTATCAGAGGAGGCGAAGGCATCCCTGCAACGTCTGCGCCGGATCTACGAACTGCTGACATTCTACGGATATGAAAAATACATTACATTTGATCTTGGCGTAGTCAGCAAATATCAGTACTATACAGGCATTATTTTCCAGGCCTATACCTATGGCACTGGAGAACCCATTGCCAAGGGCGGCCGTTATGATACGCTGATGGATCATTTTGGAAAACCGGCTCCGGCTATCGGATTTGTCTGCGTGGCAGACCGGCTTCTGACCGCACTGAACCGTC
>CAVFMZ010000132.1:2344-6588 GCA_963623675.1 Firmicutes bacterium CAG:176
CCATGGAGACTTTTGAGAAGATCGGCATCACCTGCGAGGAGATGAAAGATCCGGATACCAGAAAGCTGATCTTTGTTAACGAAGAACTGAAACTGAAATTTTTCCTGGCCAAAGGGCCGGATGTGCCGACTTACGTAGAGTACGGTGCAGCTGATATCGGTATCGTGGGAAGAGATACGATTCTGGAGGAAGGAAGAAGACTTTACGAAGTACTGGATCTTGGATATGGCAAATGCCGCATGTGCGTGTGCGGACCGGAATCCGCGCGAGAGCTTCTGCAGCATCAGGAGCTGATCCGTGTGGCAACCAAATATCCGCATATTGCAAAGGATTATTTCTATAACCGGAAACACCAGACCGTAGAGATTATCAAACTGAACGGCTCCATCGAGCTGGCTCCCATTGTGGGACTTTCCGAAGTCATCGTGGATATTGTGGAAACCGGTTCCACCCTTCGGGAAAATGGCCTGAAAGTGCTGGAAGAGGTATGCCCGCTTTCTGCACGGATGGTAGTCAATCAGGTGAGCATGAAGATGGAAAATGAGCGGATCGGCAAGATTATTGCTGACCTGAAAGCAGTCTTATAGGAGGCAGGAGACATGAGAATCGTAAAGCTGAGTCAGGAATCCAGACAGAATCTGCTGGAGAACCTGTTAAAGAGAAGTCCGGGAAATTACGGACAGTATCAGGATACGGTACAGGAGATCGTAGACCGGGTAAAGACAGAAGGGGACAAGGCACTCTTTGAACTGACTGCAAAGTTTGACTGGGACGGCATTTCCAAAGACAATGTAAAAGTAACAGAAGCGGAAGTACAGGAAGCTTATGACACCATTGATCCGGCTCTGACCGAGACCATCCGAAAATCCCTGAAAAATATCCGCGATTATCACGAAAAGCAGAAACAGTACAGCTGGTTCGATACCACGCCGGAAGGCACCATGCTGGGACAGAAGGTAACGCCGCTGGCCAGTGCAGGCGTCTATGTGCCGGGCGGAAAGGCCGTGTATCCGTCTTCTGTACTCATGAATATTGTTCCGGCCAAGATTGCAGGGGTGGATCATGTGGTCATGTGTACTCCGTGTAATAAAGAAGGAAAAGTGAATCCGGCTGTTCTGGTGGCAGCCAAAGAGGCAGGAGCCGATGAGGTCTACAAAGTAGGCGGCGCACAGGCCATCGCAGCTATGGCATTTGGAACGGAGAGCATTCCGAAGGTAGATAAGATCACCGGACCGGGAAATATTTTTGTGGCACTGGCAAAGAAAGCGGTGTCCGGTTTTGTAAGCATTGATTCCATCGCAGGCCCCAGTGAGATTCTGGTGCTGGCGGATGAGACGGCCAATCCGAGATATGTGGCAGCTGATCTTCTGTCCCAGGCAGAGCATGATGAGATGGCAAGCGCTATTCTGGTGACCACCAGCATGGAACTGGCAGAAAAAGTATCTGCAGAGGTAGATGGATTTGTGGCAGTGCTTTCCAGAAAAGAGATCATTCAGAAATCTCTTGACAATTACGGCTATATTCTCGTGGCAGATTCTCTTGACGATGCCATTGAGACGGTCAATATGATTGCCTCCGAGCATCTGGAGATTGTGACGAAAAATCCGTTTGAGGCCATGATGAAAGTACGGAACGCAGGCGCAATTTTCCTGGGTGAGTATAGCAGCGAGCCTCTGGGAGATTATTTTGCAGGACCGAACCATATCCTGCCCACCAACGGTACCGCGCGTTTCTTCTCACCGGTATCCGTGGATGATTTTGTAAAGAAATCCAGCATTATCTATTATTCCAGAGAAGCACTGGAAAAAGTACATAAAGATATTGAATATTTTGCAAAGGCTGAGCAGCTGACCGCACATGCAAATTCCATTGCAGTCCGCTTTGAGCAGAAGGAGGACTAAGGTGAGCAGACGGGCAGAAATCGAACGCAATACCAAGGAGACAAAGATCAAAATCGCACTGGAACTGGACGGAACCGGAAAAGCGGAACTTCACAGTGGCATCGGATTTTTTGACCACATGCTGGATGGATTTGCAAGACACGGACTTTTTGATCTTAAGGTAGACGTGGATGGGGATCTTGATGTAGACTGTCATCATACGGTAGAAGATACGGGAATCGTGCTTGGAAATGCCATCCGTGAGGCAGTGGGAGACAAAAAGGGCATCCGCCGTTACGGAAGCTGTATTCTGCCCATGGATGAGGCGCTGGTACTCTGTGCCGTGGATCTGTCCGGAAGACCGTACTATGTGTCTGACGCCAGTTTTTCCGCGCCCATGATCGGCGATCTGGATACGGAGACCATCAGTGAATTTTTCTATGCGGTATCCTACAGTGCAGCCATTAATCTGCATTTTAAAGTATTTTCCGGAAGCAACAGCCATCATATCTGTGAGGCCATGTTCAAGGCATTTGCAAAGGCACTGGATGCGGCCGTGGCGGTAGATCCGAGAATTACCGATGTATTATCAACGAAAGGCAGCTTATAATATGAGAAAGAAAAGTCTGATACCGGTAATGCCGGTAAAAAACGGAAAAGTAAATGGTCAGGACGGAGCAGTTCTGGCAGGATTTTACAGTGATAACGGTGCAGATGCCATGCTTGTGCTGGATCTGGCAGAGTCTGATGAGGAACACGAGTTAAATATCGGTGTTCTGAAAGAGATGGCGCGCCGGGCAGAGATTCCTATTTATGCGGGAGGCCATATCCGCCGGGTGGAGGATGTGAAAAAAATTCTGTATGCAGGCTGCCAGAAAGCGTTGCTGAACTATGGACGGATCAGCAACGTGGAGATGACGGAAGAAGTTTCCAAACGGTTTGGAGCAGATAAAATTGCGTTCAGCATTTCCGATGAGGCACAGTACTTTGACGGATTAAAGGATCTGGGAAGCATGATCTTCTGGTCCGGTTCCGACGAAACCTGTTCTTTTGCGGGAGCACTTCCGGTGATCAGCATCAGTACGGCTGCATCTGATGAGGCAGTCATCAACGTGCTGTCCAATAAATGGGCAGATGGAATCTCTGCGGCATATTTTTCCTCTGAGACCGCAGACTTTATGGGGCTGAAAGCCAAAGCAGCAGAGAGAGGCCTGCAGATGATGGTACTGAGCAGCACCGTAGGCTGGGACGACATGCGTCCGAACTCCGATGGCCTGGTGCCGGTAGTAGTTCAGGATTATAAGACGTCTGAAGTCCTGATGGTTGCTTATATGAATGAAGAATCTTTTGCAACCACGCTGAAGACCGGTAAAATGACGTACTGGAGCCGCAGCCGTCAGGAACTGTGGACTAAAGGCATGACCAGCGGTCATTTCCAGTATGTAAAATCCCTTTCTGTTGACTGCGACAATGATACGATTCTCGCCAAGGTAAGTCAGGTGGGTGCTGCCTGCCATACGGGCAACCGGACATGCTTCTACCGGGAAATGATGAAAAAAGAATATCAGGATGCCAATCCGCTGAAAGTATTCGAGCATGTGTACAGCGTGATCCAGGACAGGAAAGAGCATCCGAAGGAAGGTTCCTACACCAACTATCTCTTTGACAAGGGCATTGATAAGATTCTGAAAAAGGTCGGCGAGGAGGCAACGGAGGTTGTCATCGCGGCCAAGAATCCGGATCCGGAAGAGATCAAATACGAACTGTCAGATTTCCTCTATCATGCCATGGTACTGATGGTGGAAAAAGGAGTGACCTGGGAAGATATTACCAAGGAACTCGCCAACAGAGAGTAATTTAAAAAGTGGAATGGGGACTGCCTGCAAAAGGCAGTCCCTTTTGCATGTTTCCGGAAATTGCCACATAAGATAGACCGGGGTGATGATCAATGGGTGCATACAGAGAGCAGCTGTTAAAAGAACGCGGTGAGACCAGAATCCAGCAGGAGGAAGAACCGTCCGGATTCTTGACCGTATTCAAAATCCGGTTTCTGATCTGTCTACTCCTATTCGGAGTATTTTCCTACCTGTGGGCAACTGGACAAAGTGTCGGAAATGTGTCGGCAGACAGAATTGTGGAACTTGTAACGGACGACCAGCTTTCGGAAGAGATACAATTATTGTTCACAAATCGTGGGGCGAACGAAAGTGACAGCCTGTGAAAGGAACGTCCGCAGTCCCGCTCACAGCCTGTCACTTCTGTTCGTCTGCGTATGTGGTGCATGAACTTTAAGGTGGACTTCCCAGAACGGTTCGTGTACAATAGTACGGAGAAGAGAAAGAGGAATGAAAGGAACAAAAACGT